>NZ_JBHYVA010000084.1:0-18814 GCF_042750055.1 Streptomyces sp. NPDC059456 | reverse complement strand
GGGGCGGACCTTGCCGTTCCGCCGGTCCGCCCCGCACCGTCCGCACACCCCGCCCGAAAGAGCCGGCAAAAGGACTGGCATGGACCAACTCTTCGTCATCGGCGCCCCCGCCGTCTGGTGGACCTTCGGCGCCACGTGCGCCGTCCTCGTCACGGCCGCACTGCTGGCGGCACACCGTACGGGGATGCCGAAACCCACGTCGGCACTGCTCGGCTGCGCCCTCTCGCTGCAACTCGCAGCGACGCTCGCACCCGTCGGCCGGGCGAGCGGCGCCGCCGGCTGCGCCGTCGACCCCGACGTGTTCGCCCGGGCATTCGGACCCCAATGGGTCCTGAACGCCTGTATGACGGCCCCGGTGTCGTTCCTCGCCGTCATCCTCTTCCGGTCGAAGAGGCTGGTGCTGGCGGGCGTTCTCCTGCTCGGCCTGACCATCGAGCTGGTACAGGCACTGGACGGGGGGATCGGGAGGAACTGCGACTCCGCCGACTTCGCGGCCAACGCGGCCGGCTCGCTCGCCGGCGTCCTCCTCGGCACGCTTTGGCTGCGCCGTGGCGGCCACGGCGGTCACAGCAGCCATGGGGGCCGGGGGCGCCGCGGCACCGAAAGCCCGGACCCCCACACCCCGAAGACAGCCCGGATCACCGCGCTGACCATGGCGGCGCTGACCGGTGCGGTCCTCCTGGTGTTCACCACGACGGTCCACACCACCACGACCACGCCCCCGGTACCCGAAGTCCCCGAGGAACAGCGGGCCGGAGCCATGCGCGTCGCACGCGCGCTGTGGGGGCCGGACGTCCACATCGCACGCGTTCAGGCGGCCACCGACCCGGACCCGAAGGCGGAACGCATCCTGGTGGTGACATCGGACGAAGGATTCACCGAGGTGGCCTGGCCGTCACTCGAACCGGTACGCGGCACCCGGAGCCTGGAGACACACCGCACCGCCGGCGCCGCCGAACTGCCCGCCGACGCCCAGGTCCACAGCGCACAGACGTACGCCAAGGCGCACTTCGCATGGGCGGACGGCGCCACCGTCACCTCGTCCCCGCTCGGGGACACCGGCCGCCGCCTCATCTCCTGGAGGCGCACGGACCGGGGCGTGCTCATGCCGATGCGGCTCGACGTCGTCGTCGACGGCAGCGGCGCCGTCGCCTCGTTCGTCGCACTCGACGAGCCGGATCCCGCGCTGCCGCCGGTACGGGTGGACGCCGAACGGGCCCGGGCCGTCGCCGCGGAAGCCGACTCCGGACGGAGCCTCGGCACACCCGTCCTGCTCGCCGTGGACGTCGCGGACCGGTGGCGCCCCGTCTGGCTCTTCCCGACGGCCCCCTCCCCGGACCCCGCACACCACGACGCATCGGCCGACCCGAGCCGGCCCGCCGGGACGGCGCCCCGCCCCATGGTCGACGCCGAGACCGCGGAACTCGTCCCACCGCAGGCCGCCCGGGAAGCCGCGGACGCCGCTCCCCAGGCGAGCGCCTCGCACGGACCGGCCGCCGCCCCACCCGGCTGACCTGCGGTGTCGGGCAGACCGGCCAGGGGGAACCCATATGAGTACTGCCCGAGTTCGCGGACCCTCGCTCGCCGTTGCGGTGTCCGGCTTGACGCGGGCCGCGAACGTCGGGGACGGCGAGAGCCGTCACCAGCTGGGGAAATTGGGGCGGCCAGGATTCGGAGTGAGGCCGGGAATTCCGGCTGAGTCCGGCTTCGTCGGGGTCCAGCTCCGGGTGAACGACGAGCAGGGCGAGTGGGTCGGCAGCGCCGGTGTGCGCGAGCCGGGCCAGAGCGCCAAGCCGCTGACGAACGGGCACTTCCGTATCGGCAGCAGCGCCAAGAGCTTCGTCGCCACCTCGGTGCTCATGCTGGTGGCCGAGGGAAGGATCGACCTGGATGCCCCGGCCGACGCCTGCCTGCCTGAGCTCGGTCTTGACCGGCGGATCACCGTGCGGATGCTGCTGCAGCACACCAGCGGGATCTTCAACCACACCGGCGAGCTCTACGAGGACGGGACGATCGTGCTGGGGGTCCCCTGGCAGGGCAAGAAGTGGGTGGACAACCGGTTCAAGACCTACCTGCCCGAGGAGCTGGTGCGGCTGTCTTTGTCCAGGCCGGCGCGGTTCGCTCCGGGTGAGGGCTGGAGCTCCGCCAACACCAACTACGTGCTGGCCCGGCTGGTGGTCGAGAAGGTCACCGGCCGTGCGTTCGCCGATGAGTTGCAGCGGCTGATCCTGGGGCCGCTGGGGATGACCGGCACCGTGGCGCCGGGCGCCTCGCCGGAGATCCCCGAGCCGCACAACCACAGCTACTACCGTTACGAGGATGCCAGTCAGGAGCGGACGGTCGCACACCCACGTCCACGCGTGCAACTGGGAAGTATGCGTTCCCGAATGCCCGTCGGAGGATCCTGGACACCGTCTCCGCCGTGCGGACGGGAGTACCTTCTGTCGAACCGCCGGGCGCCGCCAGAACCAGCACCTGATCGACATCGGAGCCGAACTGGTCGTTGTGTGCCTTCTCTCGAAGATGCCCAGCCGACTCCTGGTCAACCTCCAGCACGCGTCCGACAAGGGCATTCCTATCTGGCGTGTCCACGAACCCGCAGGCTGACACCGGCCACCGCGCAGGCCGCCCACGCAGACGGCGGCTCTGCACCGGGCCCGAGGAGCCCTACCAAATACCCTCCGGCTACCAGGAGGCCATCGGCGCGCACCGCCGGGCCAGGGCAGCCCGGACGGTGAACCCGGCGGTTCAGGCCGCCGTCGAACGGCAGCTCCGCGACACCGCGCGCGAGCCCGAGCACCTCTTCGCGGACGGCCAGGCCGAGATAGCCCGCCTCCGGGAGCAGGTCGACCGTGAACGCGCCAGGAGTTCGTCGTACACGCTCGCCGTGGCTCGGGCCCGGGTGGAGAAGGACGGGCTCACCCCGCTGCTACGCCGACCGACCGTCCGTAGTGGCAGGTAGCGTTCCGCGCCGAGGGACGAGACAAAGAGGCCCCCAAGGTGTGCCGACGAGTCGGGCAACGGCGCGTCCAGGACTTTCCAAGGTTGCCTCAAGTACTTTGCCTGGCAAGGGTGGTTGGCCCACGCTGGGGGAGAGAGGCCGGATCCGGGCGCGTTGGGGGCGTATCAGGCTGACGGCCGATGTGGAGGGTTTGGGTTGGTTTCGTCGACAACAACGGTGTCCGCCATATCTGGGGCGGGACTCCCTGGGCCCGATGCCCGGTGAACGGGCAGGCGGTGGTGTTGTTCGGGTCTCCCGTGATCGCCGGTGTGGTGGCGGGATATGTAAGTGGCGGCCGTCTGACAGGCCTGGTGAACATCCGGCTTCGGGCGCTGTGGCTGGTGTGGCTGGCCGGGGCGGTTCAAGTGGCCGAATACGCGGCGCGACGTCTGGACGGTCTGTCGGGCCAGGTGGTGCGCGGTGTGCTGCTGGCAGCGGCTTTCGGGATCGTATTGGGCTGGCTGGGCCTGAACTCACGGGGCCGGAGTCGCGTTCTGACGGCGGCCGTGGCAACGATCGTGGGCGGCGCGCTGCTCAACGGCGCGGCGATCGCACTCAACGGCCGGATGCCCTACTCGCCTTCTGCCGCTGCCGCTGCCGGGATCCCTGCGGGATTGGACACCGCCAAGAACGTCGCCTCCGCGAGCAGCAAGCTGCCTTTCCTCGCCGATGCCATCCCCGTGCCGACGCTCCGCGCGGTCATCAGCGTCGGCGACGTTCTCATCACCTTGGGAGCCGCCACCCTCATCGCCGCGGCGATGCACGAACCGGCACCACAATCCACGCAACTCACGTATACCGAGGAGATGACATGACCCAAACCACCTATACCCAACGCCTTCTGACGGCGCTGTTCACCCTGGCCACCTTCGGCCTGCTGCTCTACACCGTCGGAGCCCCTGAATGGACCGGCGGCTGACCCCTACCACCCCGCAGAGGAGTACCACCGTGACTGGAACGTTGAGCGCGCAGCGAGTCGTGGCAGTGCTGTTTACCCTCGCAACCCTCGGCCTGCTGCTCTACACCATCGGAGCCCCCGATTGGAGCGGCGGCTGACCGCACCTTAACTGATCGTTTCAGAATGGGTTGAGCTGCGCTCCTGCGCTTGACGATCTTGGATGGCAGGCTGCCCGGGTGCGTGTAGATCTTGTTCCGGATGACTTGTGGGAGCGGGCGGCTCCGCTGCTGCCGCCCGCTCCCGAACGACGCCACCGCCACCCCCGGGCGGCTGCGAGTCCCGGACCGGGCAGCCCTGGCTGGCATTTCCCAGGCGCGCAGTTCCTCGTGCGTCTCCGTCGAACGGAACGAACTGGGCTGGACCGTCAGCACCACCGGAGGCGGCAACTTCACGAACCCTTCGCGTCCTGGTCCATGCGGTCGCCGAGCTTGAATGCAGGCATCACTCTCACCACGGATGGGGGTGGTGTGTCGTATGTGCCTTCATCCCCGTGAAAGCACCAGCGGGTCGTCCCCGCCTGGCGAGTCGGCGTGATCAGGTGTATGCCCGCGGCCAGACGCGAAGGACGAGGACGAGTACGAAGGCAAGGGCAAGGGCACCATTGTCGGGTCGCCGGGCAGTTCCGCGTCGGCGCGTCCTCCCCGACCAGGCCTCGGTCGGTCCACGCCACCGGTCCCGTGCCTGCCACACCCGGTCGATCGACCGGCGGTGCTCGCACACGGCGCGGAGGGCGGCAGCGGGGCCGTGGCGGGCCCGTAGCGGGTGAAGTCCCCGGCGATGCAGATCCGTCGGGGAACCCGTACTCGGTCAGGGGGAATTCGCTGACGCGACCTGACTCGGTCGGCGACCGGGGCGGTGGGATGCGGTCCAGCGTCGCGCCATCGACGCAGGTGAGCACCTCCCTGAGCAGCGGCGCACTCGTCTCCGCCCGGTCCGGTCGCCGGCCGTGGCCCTGGACGAGCTGGGCCGGGACTGGCACCTACACAAGGCCCTGCCCAGGGCCGCTCTCGACAACGCGCGCCGATACGCCACATGACCACCGGTCGCCCGCTTCGCGAACTGATGCTCCCCGTCACCTCCTCACCTCGATGTTGCGCGACCGGATACGAGGCTGGTGAGGTGGCCCGTTCAGGCGTCGCGTATTCCGGTTTCGCCTTCGACCGCGACGGCTTGCTCGCCTTGCGCGGCGCCCTCTCCTTCGAGGCCCGCGACCGTGCGGGCAGGGGAGCCGTACGGCTCGCGGCCACCGACCGGAAGGCGGGCCGGAACGCTCGGTCGACTCGACGGCCAGGGCCCCGCACACCCGTCCCGCACGCTCCTCAGGACAGGAGGGCCGTCACCGGGGACATCGGGTCCCACTTCGGATCGCGGCCGGTGAGGCGTCGGACGGCACGGTCCCAGGCTTCCGGATCCCTTCCGAGGCGACTCTCGACGAGCCCCGCCAGGGCCTCCAAGGCGTCGGCGGCCTCCGGCGGGGCGTCCGTACGGCGCTTTGCCGAGCTCAGGTAGGACAGGATGAGAACGGCCGGGGCAGCCACCTCCAGCAGGTCCCGGGCCTGGAGTGTGCCCGAGGCGAGCAGCCCGTCGAGTTGGACGACCAGGGGTGCTCCGTGGAGCCCGCCCAGGCCGAAGCGGGTGCGCTCCCGCGTGAGTTCGGGGCCCTCGGGCAGTCCCTCGGGTCCGGGCTCCGGCGCGAGCTCGGGATGGCGCAGCCGGATGTCCAAGGGTGCGTCCGGGGTCCGGACCAGCCACGACCACTGCGGCAGTGGATCCCGCACGTGCTCGGCCTCAAGGGCCGCCCAGTCGACGGCGTTGGGGAAGATGCGGTGGATCGGGTTGACCCCCGCCGGCGATGCGGTGCGCAGCCGTGCGGCGAGCTTGGCCGGGGCGGTTTCGAGGGTGACGCGGGCCCGCACCGCGGCGGCCGGGTCCGCGGACGCCAGGGCCTTCGCGCAGAGTTTCGCGGCCGCTTGACCGAGCACCCCGCGCGCGACGAGTGCGGCCAGCCGGTCCCGGCCGCCGTGCACGACCAGGTGCAGGCAGCCGGTGAGTTGTTGGACGAGGTTCAGGTCGGGCGAGCGGGTGAGGACCGCCTCGATCAGGTCTGGCTCGGCCGAGGCCAGCCAGCGCAGCGATCCGACCGGCTGCCCGGACGGGGCGGCCGGCATCCGTTCCAGGACCAGCTTCCCCAGCTGCTCCGATCGCTGCGCGCTGCCGGCCCGGGAGCGGCCCACGATCCTCCGGCGGACCGCCTCGGGCGCGTCGCCGGCGAGCAGGCGGTGGTCGACTTCGGGATCGGCGAGGTCCGCCAGTCGGCCCGCGGTCCCGGCCGGCAGCCGCCTGGTGCCGGCGGCGAGGACGCGCACGGCCTCCGGGTCGGCCCCGGCCAGCAGCCGGTCCAGCGCGGTCCGCGGCGTGCGGTCGTAACGCAGCAGGTAGGCGGCGAGCAGCCAGGGTCCGTCCGGGCCCAGGCGGGGCAGGACCGCGTCGACGGTTTCGGCGTCCGCCGTGCAGAGCATGGTGCCGATGGGCCACAGCCACTGGTGGTTGCCGCGCCGGCTCAGCACGAGTGCCTCCTCGGGCGTGGCCGGGACGGGCGTGGGCTGGTGGTACTTCTCCTGTCCGAGCGGCCGCTGCGCGGCGGTGGCCGTTACCCCGGACCGGGACAGGCGCAGCAGCTCGGGCCACGTCAGACCGTGATCACCCGTCTCGCGGTCCCCGCCGCCCGAGGCGGCCACCGTGTCGGCGAGCCGGAGCCAGGCGTCGGGGTCGGTGCCCAACGCGGAGCGCAGTAGGCGGGCGACCCCGGCCCGCCATGCGTGGGCGAAGGAGTATCGGCGCCAGTCGCCCGGGAGTGGGAGCAGGTAGCGGGCGGGCAGTCCGACGAGCAGGTCCTCGACCGTCAGGATCCCCTGCTCGTACGCGGCGTCGACGGACCAGGTGGTGGAGGGGGAGAGGCGGGCGAAATCCGCCAGCGCCTCCTCGCGGGTGGGCGCGACGGACCACCCTCTCGCGAAGTAGGGCGGCCGCATTCCCTGGCTCGCGCACGCCTCCCGGAGCCACCGCGGGGTGGCGAGGCCGGGGGCGTCGTGATTGCGGTGGGCGCCGAGGAAGTACAGCACGCCGGGGTCCGAAGGCGCCGGGGCGCCGTCGTCGGCGAGGCATCCCCGCAGGACGTCGACGGCCCCCAGAGCGGCCCGCTCGTGCGGGGTGCGTGGCAGCTCGGGGGCTTCGAACCCGGCCTCGGGCCCGGTATCCGGCGCGCCGCCCTCCGAGGTGGCCTCCGCCTTCCCGGCCTCGGTGATCACGTCGTACAGGGTCCCCCCGTGCCGGGGCAGCAGGGCCTCGAACGCGGCCCACGCCTCGGGACGTTCACCGAGTGCGCCGTCGGCCAGCTCGGCGAGTGCGGTCAGCACGGCACCGCCGTGCAGCTTCCGCCGGGCCAGCGCCTTCAGGGCTGCGAAGGCGTGCACGGCGGGGCGTGCGGTGGTGACCAGGTCGGCCGGGTCGAGCAGGCCGGCGGCGGCCATGCCCTCCGCCCACTGCGGGGCCCTGTCGTCGAGTGCCTCGGCGGCCAGGCGTCGGGCGGGCGGTGTGGTGTTGCCGGCGCGGCGTCCGCCGGACCTCCAGGGCTCGTTGAGCGTGCTCAACCGGAACGCGAGGCGCTGGGCGTCGTCCGCGTCCTCGTGCCGGGCCAGCTCCTCGGTCGCCTTCGGCATGAAGGGTGTCTTCGCGTGGGCTTCGGACAGGGCCCGCAGGTCGTAGGCGTACGGCTCGGACAACAGCTCGCGCAGGCTGCTCGTCCCCCGCGTGGTGGCCAGCAGCGCGGGCAGGCGCGCCGGGTCCCCGTACGGCTCGCAGCGGGCACGCAGGGCCACGAGCGCCCCTACCCCGGTCCCCTCCGTCCCCGAACCCCCTTCTGCGGCAAGGGCCTTGGAGACGGCGGAGAGGACCGGTTTGGTCAGTCGCCCGCGGACCACCGGGTCGTCGAGGAGGCCGCGCACCGCGTCCGGGCCGGTGCGTTCCCAGACCCGGACCAGGGCGTACTGCTGGGCGACGCCGCGTGCCCCGGCCACGGCGCGCGCCGCGAGACGGGGATCGCCGGACACCAGCAGGGGCGCCAGCCAGGTGCTCGGCAGTTCCTGCGCCGGGTCGGTCAGGTCAAAGTACAACCCCTCGTCCATGGGGACCCGGTCGAGGCGGCGCGCGAGGGTGCGGCGCAGGGACTGGGTGGCGCGAGGGTTGCGGAAGACGACGGCCCCGACCTGCGGGTCCCCGGCGTCCAGCAGCCGGGCCAGCACCCGGGTGTCGAGCCGGGTGTGACGGGCGAGCGCGGTCCTGGTCCGGGTGTCCCCGTACCCCGTGACGGCGTCGATGAGCACCGGCCCGGGCACGGGCCCGGTGGCGAGCAGCACGTCCAGGGTGCGGTCGGGGAACACGGCGAGAGCCGCGGCAGCCTCCTGCGGCAAGGCGTGCTCCAGCAGCAGTGCGAGCGTGGTGTGGACGGTGCGCGGCGCCGGGGCACGGACTGCGTCCGGCGCGGCGGCCGGCGCGGGCGGCGGTACGTCCGCCAGCAGTTCGGGCAGCGTCCCGCGGTGGGCGGCGAGTGCGTCGTGTACGCCGAGCCACCGCTCGGCGGCGCCGCCGAGGTGGTCCCGTACCAGGGCCGTCAGACGCCGGGCGGCGTCCTCGTCCGGACCGCCCGCGGCGGCGACGGCGCCCGCGACGGTCCGGGCGGGGCGCGCCACCTCGATCGCCCGCAGCGCAGCCCCCGGGGCCACCGAGCCGGGCTCCGCACGAGGCAGGGCGAGGAGCTGCTTGAACGTCTGTGCTGCCGAACCGGCGTGCGTGGTGCTCATGAACACCCATGCTAAGAAACGGGTCTGACAAGCCGGCACCAGACGGCCACGACCGCCCTCACCGACCCCGCCCCGTCGTGTCAGCGTCCTGCCCCGCCCACCCGGCTCAAGGAGCCGGCTGCGCGGTCGACCGGGCTGGGCCCGTTTTCCGGCCTCGCCCGGTGGCCCTGACATGGCTGGAGTCGATCACGGCTCTCGGCTCTCATGCACAGAAGCATGCAGTTGAATGGCCGTCGGTGTTTGTGATCAGGGTGTGGCGTCCGTGGTGTCGAGTAGTACGCACTGATCGAATTTCATGCAGCCGCACTCCAGACAGTCCGCAACTGCCTGTCGCAGGGCCTGCGCCTGAGCGATGTGCCGATCGAGCTCGGGCAGCTTGCGCGTAGCCATCTTCCGCCACTGGCGGCTAGCGGACGGCGTGGTGTCACCGGCCAGCAGTTGTGTGATCTCGGCGAGGGTGAATCCTGCCCGCTGCGCCATCTTGATCAGCGCGATCCGACGGATGGTGGTGGCGGGCCACATCCGGCGCCCGCCTTCGCGACGCGCGCCGGGCAGCAGACCGCGTTCTTCCCAGTAGCGCAGGGCCGAAGCCCGCACGTGGGCTTTGTCCGCGAGCTCACTGATGGGCAGATAGCGCACGCCCCGCCCCTTCCTCGGTGTCGGTCCGGCCTTGACTTCAAGCGCGCTTGAAGGACGACCGTGACCCACATGTTCTCAGCAGCACCGGGGCTCAGGCTGCCCGGCCCCTACCGCTCCCTGTTCGCCGACCGGACCTTTCGGCAGCTGATGCCGGTCTTCGCGCTGTCCGATCTGGGCGACGGCATGACGGTCGTCGCGGTCGCGTGGCTCGCCCTCACGCTGGGGCCCGAGGGCGGACAAGGCGCACTGGCCGGCCTTGCCGTCGCCTCCTACATCCTGCCCGGTGCGCTGGGCGCACTGATCCTGGGCAGGTGGATGCGCCTGCTGCCCGCGCCACGGCTCCTGGTCACCGACTCCGCGCTCCGGGCCGTACTACTGGGGGCCATTCCGCTGGCGCACCTGGCGGGGTGGCTCACCCCGGCCGTGTACGTCGGACTCCTGGCCGCCTCCTCGCTGCTCCACGCCTGGGGCAAGGCCGGAAAGCACGCACTCTTCGCGCCTCTGCTCCCCGAAGACCAGCGCCTGGCGGCCAACAGCGTGCTCAGCACCAGCCTGTGGAGCGCTACCATCGCGGGCCCCGCCCTCGCCGGCCTCCTCGCAGGTCTGGTCTCCCCGGCGTGGATCATCGGTGTGGACGCCGTCACGTTCGCCGTGCTCGCCCTGCAGACCAGTCGCACCGCCCTGCCCCGGTCACCGGCACCCCCGGCGACTGACAGGACGCAGCGCGGGCTGAGCATCCTGCGCCGTCAGCCGGAACTGTTCGGCCTGCTCCTCGTGACCTGGGTGTTCAACCTCGCTTTCGGCCCCGTCGAAGTCGCCCTTCCCCTCTTCGTCTCCGGCAACCTCGATGCCGGCGCAGGGCTGCTCGGCGCCTACTGGGCCGCCTTCGGCATCGGAGCCGTTATGGGCGCCATGGCCCTGGGCGCGGCCAGACGGCTCCCTCTGTGGCTGGCCATGCTCGGCATCATCGGGGGCCACGGCATCGGCATGCTCCCCTTCGCCATCACGGATACCGCCATCCCCTCCCTGATCGGGTTCGCCCTCGCCGGACTCGTCTACGGCCCCTACTCCGCGCTCTCCTTCACCCTGATCCAGGACCGCGCACCCGCCGGCTCCCTCACCACGGTTCTGGCTGCGCGCAGCGCCGTACTCCTGACGGCCTCCCCCCTGGGAGCCGCGGCCGGCGGCTTCCTACTCGACCGCACCAGCGCCCCCGCCGTCCTCGTCGGCTGCGGTGCGCTGATGATCCTCACCGTTCCCGTCAGCATCGTCGTACTGAAGCTCTACGGAAGCCGCCGACGACGGAGCCAGCCCTTGCACGCACCGGCCGAGCGAGCAACGTGTACCGACTAGCCAGAGCGTGTGCGCTTGCTCGTGAACCGGTGCCAGAAGCACTGGCTGGTGAAGTCAGAAGACGCGAGGGGACCGCTCGGATACGGTCGCCGTGGAGGCCTATCCATTACTTTGATCCCGAGCGGGATGCTGCGACGGGTGATGAGCGGCTCCACTGGCACGTCTATGCTCTACTGACCTCGGCTGGTCAGGGGGCTTGGGTGTCAGTCCGATCCATTTCAAGCAGCAGGCAGTGACGTCTCGTGGGATCGTCCTCGCACCGCCCGAAACTCCGGTGTCCATGTCCCGGGGGCGGGCAGGGTACCCCACGCACGGAAAGCCCCGGCTGGGTCGACGGCAGGACGATGGCGTTCGCGGAGGTCCAGGAGGGCGCCGCATCAAACGCTGACGCCCACAGCCGCCCACCACCTTGTGTGCAGCAAACGTCGTGGGGGCGCTCCTTGCTCCGATGCTCCCCGATCCTCGAACTATCCCCGTGGACCGGGAGATCGTCGACATCATCCGGATCCAGCAACAGCGGGCCCGTTCCTTCCTCACAACCCGGGGAACACCGGATGGCATGAACCCTCGCTACCTGTTCCTGCAGACCCGCAACAACCGGCTCGGACTGCGACCGTATGCCGCCGCCACCTCTCACCATCGGCTCGGCGACCTGACCCGGACACTGGCCATCACCGACAGCCTCGGGCGCCCGGTCCAGATCTCCAAGACCCACACCTTCCGGCACACCCGCGCGACCGACCTGATCAACGCAGGCGTGCCGATCCACGTCGTGATGCGCTACCTCGGGCACCTCACACCGGCCATGACCATGCACTATGCCAAGGCCCTCTCAGTGACAGCCGAGCGCGAGTTTCTGCGCTACAAGAAGATCGCCGCCGACGGCAAGACCGCAGGACTCGACCCGAGTGACCTCTACGACCTTCTGCACCTAAACCAGCGAGCCGACCGGGTGCTGCCAAACGGTTGGTGCATGCTGCCGCCGAAGCAGGTCTGTTCCAAGGGGAACGCCTGCCTGACCTGCGACAAATTCGTCACCGACGCCAGCCACCACGACGAACTCCAGCACCAGCTCGCCCAGACCGAAGCCCTGATCACCCGCCGCCAGACACAGTTCACCACTCGCCACGGCGAGCCGATGGGCGAGGACAACATCTGGCTAGAGGGACGTCTCGCCGAGACTCGCGCCCTCACGAAGGTTCTCGTCGCCCTCGACCACGTGGGCGTCCACGACGACGGTCGACTTCGAGCCGTGCGGGGTGCGGGCGCGACCGACCGCCTCGACCAGACCGATGCCGAGCGTGGGGAGTCAGTTTCATGACCGGCTTGCCAGAACACCTGCGAACGGCAACGAGATCTCGTAGTGAGGGAGCGGAGGAGCGGGCTCGTGCCGCGCTCTCCAGCCTCTCCAAGAACGGCAAGCAGATCAACTTCACCGCGGTTGCCCGCGTAGCAGGTGTTGGTACGGACTTCCTCTACAGGCACCCGGAACTACGCGCTGGTTGAGCGTCACCGCGCGAAAGGTGGCGGTCCCGGCGGCTCCATCCCGGAGCCGACCACCGCCTCGTCCACCTCATCTGCGGTGCGGGTACTGGCCGCACGCCTTGCCCACGACAAGAGGGTCCATCAGGAAGAAGTAGCGAAACTCCGGAAGGCCCTGGAGGTGGCCCACGGCGAGAACCTCCTTCTGCGCAGACGCCTGGCCCGTTACGAAACCGACTGAGCCGTTGGACATCCACATCCCGAGATGCCGAGATCCCGCTCACCGGCTCTCGAGAGCCTCCTGGACCTGACGGTGGCCGACCTCGTCCCGCGACCAGATGCGCACACGACGACTCGGATTCTCGCGGTCCCAGCTTTCGCTGTCGAAGACTGCGACTGACTCAGACATCCGCCATCGCGAGCTTGTCCACGAGGCTTCCGGTACGTGGACGAGTCCGTCGAGAACCTCGGCGGCCGATGCGGCCGCGGAACCGCCGGCAGGCCAGGGCCGCCAAACGGAGACGGCATCGGTGAGGGCGTGGGACTCGATCAGGTGGGTGATCGAGGGGGCGACGGGGAGGTACGGACTCCTGCCGTTCACGTCGGTGCCGACACTTCCATCGGTATGGATCAGGTCCCGGCACGGCTTCGACACGCGCTCTCCGATCCACTCGAAATACCAGCCGCCTCGCGCGGGATCCTGCCAGGCCCGTGTTCGCAGGCCGAAATGGTCGTATTCCCAGCTGTAGGCCGTCTCGTATCGCTCCCTGTCAAGGGTCCAGCTGTGCCGCACCCGGTAGCGCAGGCCACCGAACCTCTGCTCGAAGCCCTCGCATCGGATGATGAGTTCCATGGGAGCCGGGACGAGATGGCCCGCGCGGTCGTGCACCCGCCACATCTCTATCGGGACTTCGAACCTGACTGGACTCTCACGTCGGCCTGTACGACGGAGGAGATCCTGAGCCGGCTCCGACAGCTCGGAGGGATTGTCCAGGATGTGCATCCTGTACTTCATTTCCAGAGGCAGTAAATTTCAGCAAGATCGGCACCCTATCGCGGAGCTCAACGCGTGGGCCAGAGGGTCGCCCCATCAACCCCGTCCACAACCGTCGACGGTATGCCGCTGACACTGTGAGCTGCCCAAAAGCCTCTTCGGACCGTCGCAGGTGCGGATACGAGATGGTCCACATCGAGCCGGGCCGCGTCCGTCACCACCGCGTCGTCGTAGGCGCTGCGCCAGGAGCCGCCCGTCAGCTTGCAGCCGACCGCCACCTGCGGCGCTTCGACGGCCTCGGCGAGGATGACTTCCTTGCGGGTGTCGCAGCCATCCCCGGCGTTGAGGCCCTTGTTCCAGTGCTTGTACAGATCCCGCTTGTAGCCCTCGCGGTGCTCTGCGGCGATGGGCAGGCGGTCGATGGCCTCGAACAGCGGCAGTGGAGACCGTAGCCCGGCCGGGCCAGCGGCCAAGGCGGCCGCGGGTGCCGCCGTGATGGTGGGGGGGCGGAGTGCGCCGCCGCAGCCGCGGTGAACAGGGGCAGGGTGCAGATGGCGAGCGCGGGCAGGCCGCGCAGCATCAGGTTCTTGATCACAAAGGCGATGTAACGGATCCCCAGTGAGCTCCGACAGGCTGGTCGCGGCCAACTCACCCGTCTGGATGCCCCGATTCACCGAAGAAACGCACCTGCTCCCTCAACTGCCTCAGCATCGAGGTAGCCGCCCTCGCCTGGGCCCCGGCTGACGTCCGCGTGCACGAGCAGCCGTACCTCCGCCTCACCGGGGCACGTCGTAACCGGCACGGACCGGACGATAAGAACAGGGCCGAGATCCGCTGCGCGGCTTCGAGTGCGGCCTTCTCTTGGCCTCGGATCTCGATCGTGATCACGCTCTCGTCGCTCATACCCCAGGAACTGCCTGTGGCCGGGCGGGGTTCTCGCCCCTGCATGAGGGTCACACCATCGAGCGCCCGCAAGTCCCCGGCCGGGTGGCGGCGGCGCATTGCGGCCAATCTCGCCAATGCCGGGTGGCGGCTGGGTGGGGCCGGTAGTTTCGCCGCCATGACGATTCTTGAGTTCAAGCGCCGTCCGCCCTCATCACCTCCGCCGGGACGGCCGCCGTCCAGCACTGCTCCGGACAAGAATCCGCCGTTCCCGCCGAACAACCCGCAGAACCCGCCGAATCCCAAGCCGCAGAGCTGACCGGCATGCGTGTGGACCGGCTCCCGTACGAGGAGCTGCCCGAGCCAACTCGCCAGGCCCTCTCGCAGCGGTTCGGCGCGCACTGCCGGAGAGCGGATATGGAAACGGGCAACAGTGCGGCTTTCGCCTCGCTGTTCTTCCCGGCCGCAGGGGCTCTGGAGTTCGTGAAGGGGCTGCCGCTGGATCATGAGCGGATCGGTGAGCTGGAGGCCGAGGCCATGGTGAATCCGTTCCTGCCGGCGTTCGCTCCGAGGGTGCTGTGGCGGCAGCTGGCGGGTGGCTGGCTCCTGATCGGCTTCCAGGGCCTGACGGCAACCCCGTGGGCCTGGTTCGCCGACGACAGCGACCACCTGGAGCCGGTCGCCGCAGCCCTGAGTCAGCTGAGTCTGCTGCCCGCGCCTGACGCGGTTCAGCTGACGCCGTGGGACCGGTGGGGCGAGTACTGCGACCCGGCCCACGAAGGCCTTCTGACAGGGGACCGGCTGGTGCATTCGGACCCGGCCGCCACCAACTTCATGGTCGAGCGCAGCGGCCGGGTCTGGATGATCGACTGGGCATGGGCCATGCGCGGCCCCGCATGGATCGACGCCGCACTCTGGGGGTTCCGCCTGGTGCTGGACGGAAAGCAGAGCGTCGAGGACGCTGCGCGCTGGGCGAGGACCATCCCCGCGTTCGCCAAGGCTCCTCGCGAGGGGGTGAGGGTTCTTGCGGAGGCGGAGGCGCGTTCCTGGGAGGCTTGGCGCGAGCACGGGATGACAGAGCTGGACGAGACAATCACAGCCGCCCGCGCATGGGCCGCACACTGGCGCTGACGACCCAACGTCACCCCGGTCACCCGGCGCTCTCCCCGGCCGAACGCGCGGCTCTTCAGGTGGCAGAGGCCCCGCCCGGCGGCTGCGGGTGCGCACAGCGTCCCCCACCGCGTTCCGGGAAGACGTTTGCCCCGGCACCGTGGCGGCGGACTGGGCGTGGCTGGAGGCCCGCCACCAGGTCAGGGGTGGAGGTAGTCGTTAAGGTAGGTGCGGGCGGCGGTCTCGCTCGTGCCGAGGGCGGTCGCCACGTCCTTGAGCGGCACGTCGACGGCGGTGAGTTCGTACGCTGCGTCCTGGCCGGTCTGGGCGATGACATACCGCAGGTCGGCGAGGGCCTTCAATACGACCAGCGGTTCCTGACAGCGAGGACACCGAGTTGCCGGACGAGGTCAGCCAGGAGACCGGTGAGCTCTGCAGGGAGTGAGACGGCGCCGTCGCGGATCACCGACACGTGGGCCTCGTAGTCGCCGATCGGCCCGGACAGGTCGACGTCCGCCTCCCACAGCGGCTGGTCGCCGGCGAGCCTGGTCCAGTCAAGGGCTTACTCGGCCGCGCCCCGCCAGCCGCACGAGCAGCTGCCCCGCAGCAGCGCGGCCCGGGGCCGCCCACGTCGGCCGTCGTAGGCGTGCCACTCTGTTGACAAGGGCACGTCCGGGCCGCTGCCCACGTCGAAGTAGACCGGGCGCGGCTCACTGCCGTCGGCCAGCAATACCCCGACCGACCCCTGATGCGCGGCCCCCAACGCCTTCAGCACCCTGTCCAACCCGACCAACCCCTTCCCGCGTCCCCATCGTGCCGGCCCAATGTCCGGTCCACGACGTTCAGCGTGTCGTGGCCTGGGCGTCCGTGTCCCCGGATCCACTGAAAGCGGTGCGGGGCCTGGAAAGCCATGTGCCCCGTCAGCTGCTCGCAGCCAGCTGCGAAGGGGGCGAGTTCGACAGGCTCGGCGGTGACGCGGTGAGGTGTGCGGTTTCCGGGCGGGGGCCGGTCAGTGTGTGGGGCGGCGCGCAGGCGTTCGGCGCGACCGGGCAGGAGTAGGAGGATAGGGGCGAGGCCAGGACGACGGGGACGGGGCGCTGCAGGGCAGCGAGGGCAGTCACCGCGGTAATGGCGGTGCCGGATTGCGGCCGCGCCACCGATTGAGTTCGGCGATGGAGTCTCTGATGGGCCTTGTCGGGCCGTGAGGAAGATTACCGTCCCTAGCCGCCAGCAGGTGAGCACTCCGAGCCCCCGAGCCATTGCGAGTTCTGACGTTAGACCGTGCCCCCGCTGGTCGGCCGGCAGGCCTGACTGCTGATGGGATGGCGCGTGCCCGCCGGGCAGCTGGGCGTGAACACTTGATCCATTAGAGAGCGAGCCGCGCCTTCCGTCGGCTGCGCATCACGATCGGACAAGAGCGAAGGGGTGGGTCCTGGTGCTGTTCATCGGCGACGACTGGGCCGAAGAGCACCACGACGTCGAGATCCAGGACAAGACGGGCCTCAGACTGGGCACCGCCCGGCTGCCGGAAGGCGTGGAGGGCATCGCGAAGCTGCACGCCCTCATCGCGCGGCACGGCGGCGAGGACCTGGAGCCCGGGCAGGTGGTGGTCGGGATTGAGACCGACCACGGCCCGTGGGTGCAGGCGCTGATCGCGGCCGGCTACCGCATCTACGCGGTCAACCCCCGCCAGGCGGCGCGGTTTCAAAGCGCTACGGCACCTCGGGGGCCAAGAGCGACGAGGGCGACGCCCACGCGCTTGCCGACATGGTCTGCATCGACGGCCGCCAGCTGCGGCCAGTCGCCGGGGAGAGCGACCAGGGCCAGGTAGTCAAGATCGTCGCCCGTGTCCACCAGACCCTGATCTGGGAACGCATTCGCACCTTGCCTGCGGAACACGCTGCGCGAGTACTTTCTCGGCGCGCTGAACGCCTACGCGGATCTGGAGCTGACCAGCACCTGCGCGTTGGAACTGCTGGTCAAGGCCCCGACGCCCGCGGTGAATCCGGTTCGGCGATCCGCTACCGAGGTCAGTCCATGGTCGGCCAGTCCCACCCGAGCTGGATGAACATGCCGAGGCGGTCGCTCACGGCGCGGATCTCGGCGATCTGGCCGGCGCGGACGGTGAAGATCCAGATCTGCTCGACGTCGCAGCGGCGGTTGGTCGGCTCGGGCATCCGGGCGTGGTAGCCGGTGTGGACACCGGCCACCCGCAGCCGGGCAACGACCTCGTCGTCCTCGGCGATGAGCTGCTCGATGTGGAAGCCGTCGCCCTCGGCCTCGGTGCTGAAGGCGGCCAGCTGGAGGCGGAAGCCCTCGATGGCGGCGCCGGGGGCATCTTCCTCGCCGAAGATGATCTTGTTGTGGTCGATGACCGACGGGGAGAGCAGCTGCACCCAGCCCTCGTCGGAGCGGTCGTTGAGCGCGGCAACGAAGTCGCGGATGACCTGCTTGTTGATGGTGGTCGACATCGTGGTTCCCCCTGCGGCGGCTGTTTCTTACGCTGTATGTTTCGCTGGAGATGAGTGTTCTCTTATGCTGTAAGAAAGTCAAGCCCGTGCAGGGAGGCGGAGGAGCAGATATGGCGGAGCATCAGGCGGCCCGGCGCGGCCGGGGCGAGCGGGCCGGGCTGAGCAGGCAGCAGATCCTCGACGCGGCGCTCGGCCTGGTCGACCGGGACGGGCTCAAGGGCCTGACGATGCGTTCGCTCGGCCAAGAACTGGGCGTGGAGGCGATGACCCTCTACCACTACGTGCCCAACAAGGACGCACTGCTGGACGGCCTGGTGGAGCAGGTGTTCACGGCGGCGACCCCCGCCACGGACGGCTCGGCCGACTGGCGCACGGCTCTGCACGCATACGCCACCGCCCTGCGCGACGGTCTGCTACGGCACCCGGCCGTACTCCCGCTCGCCACCTCCCGGCCCGCCGTCACTCCGGCGACCCTCGACGACCTCGAGGCTCTCCTACGCCTGCTCACGGCCGGCGGTTTCCCGCTCGGCCGCGCCTTGCACGCACTCAACTCCCTTGCTGTGTTCGTGATCGGCCACGCGACGGCGGAGGCCCAGATCGTGGTCGGAGCCGAGGAGGCTGGTAGCGCCGACTGGCTGGCCGCGCTCAAGGCGGAGCGGTACCCGCTGCTGATCCGCGCCGCGACCGAGGGGACCGGCGCGGACGACGCCGAGCGGTTCGCCTTTGCGCTCGATGCCCTGCTGCTCGGCTTCGACGCGCTGCGCTCGGGCTGAGGCGGGGCCGGCGTCACCGGATCACCGTTTAGGCCGTCTGTGCTGGCGATTTCCGGGCGACATCGCACGGCATACATCGAAGATCAACAGTCGCGCTGCGTACGCGCCCACAGAAAGTGGACCAGAGTCGAATCTCACCTACAAAGCCAGGTCGCCGAGGCGCGGAAGATCTACCGACGGATTACTGGCGCACGACACTAAAGGGTGTTGCAGAAGGCTCAGTTCTGGGCATTTTGCCTGTATGGGTGGGGTGTTGCGGGCTGAGCTGGTGTGGGTAGAGACGTTCACGGGC
>NZ_JBHYVA010000083.1:0-18819 GCF_042750055.1 Streptomyces sp. NPDC059456 | reverse complement strand
GCGGGCCCGCGCCGGGGGGCGGGGGGCGGGGGGGGCGCCCGCGCCCGGGCGGGGGGGGGCGGGGGGGCCCCCCCGGCCTGTCAGCGCAGCGGTGTGAGGCAGGTGAGGTGGTTCCCGTCCTCGCTGTACTGCAGTTCGGCGAGGAAGTCGCGCGGGGCGCAGTCGCCGCCGGGCGCGTCCGCGGGCCGGGTGGCCCGGTACTGCGCGAGCGGCGAGCCACAGTCCGTGACCAGCAGTTTCTGGTCCTGCCAGTCGCCCTCGTTGCGCACGCACTGCCCCGTGATCAGCGCGGGCGGCTTGTCGTCCCCGGACAGCGTCAGGCCCAGCAGCAGGAGGGTGGGCGGCGTGAAGGCGAGGAGCACGGCCGCCACGAGGAAGACCAGCGCCGGCGGGCGCCGCCACAGCGCCTTGCCCGGGTCCAGGGTGGGCAGGATGGCGCCCGCCGGGGGAGCGAGCCGCAGGAAGCGCGCCCGGGCGCCGAAGTTCAGCAGCAGGGTGACGGGCGTGATGAACACCGACAGCGGGCCCCACCAGCCCTGCCACAGCGTGTCCGCGGACATCCTGCGGTAGGTCGCGAGCCCGCAGTCGCGGCAGAACGGCCCCTCCTGGCGCAGGAACCGCATCAGGACGAGCATGCCCTGGTGCCCCCGTACGGTGGCCCGCGCCGCCGGCTCGGCCCCGCACAGGCGGCAGCCGACCGGGGCGCCCGCCGCCGGGTGGGGGCCGTACGGGCCCCACTGCTGCGGCACCGGGTACGGGCCGTGGGGGCCGCCCTGCTGCGGGGCGTACGGGTGGTACGGGCCGGCGCCGTGCTGCGGTGGCGGAGTGGCCACGGTTTCTCCTCGGTCTCGCGGTGATCGACGGGTGCTCGATGATCACGGCACCCTAGCCCGCGCCGTCACCCCCGCAGCAGCCGGGCGAGGGCCCGCGCGAACAGGAGCCGGCCGGCCGCCGCGACCAGCGGGTCGAAGCGACGGCCCAGCCCGCGCACGTGCAGTTCCTCGCGCCACTCCACCACCGATCCGCCGGCCGGACCGGGGCGGACCCCGATCTCCGCCCAGCCCGTGACCGCGCGGCCGCGCTTCTCCAGCCGGACCAGCCCCGGCGAGGCGTCGGCCGGGGGCCGCCAGAGCGCGACTTCCATGGGGTCGTCGAACGTGATCCTCCCCACTCCCGTGCGCGCCGTGAAGCGCGTTCCGACGCGCGTGGGCGGCGCCGTCCCGATGATCGTCCGCGTGAGCGGGACCTGTGCGCCGTGCCGTTCCCAGTCCGTGACCCGCCGCCAGGCCTCGGCGGGCGGTAGGGGGGTTCGGTGAACGATCCGGATACCGGGCATGAGCGCATGGTAAGCGGGCATACACACCCTGAACTGGACCCCCGATATGGGTTCCGTCCGGGGGCGGCGATCAGTAATACTCACCGCCACCGTGGATCGCGGATTCGACCGGGTGACCACCGGCCCTCCCGCCCCACTCTGCGAGGAGGTGCGCCATGTGCTCCCACCAGCCCCCCTGCCCGTCCGCCGACGACGCCGATCACGACGCCGCCCGCACCGTGGCCTTCCGCCCCGAACAGGGCTGGAGTCTGCTCTGCAACGGCCTGGTGATCTTCGATGACACCGGTGAGCTGCTCCCCGACGGCCGTGCGGTGGAACCCCGCCGCCCGGCCCTGGTCTGAGCGAGGAGGCCGCATGCGCCAGCAGCTGATCCGCAAGCCCGTCCCCAAGCCCGCACCCCGAGACCTGGACCTGCGCACACCGTCGGGCAGACCCCTCCCGTACTGACGGGAGCCCCGACGTTACGCCGCCCCACCGGCCGGAATTCAGCCGGTGGGCGCTGCGGTCCCGCCCAGGAAAGCTGCCTCGTAGGCAGCGTCCCCGATCGCCGCGCGGGCCTGCCGCTCGCCCTGGTCCCGCAGGGCCGTCAGCGAGGGTGAGCCCATCTGCGGCCTGCCGACGGTGCGCCACCAGGCGTGCCCGGTGCCCAGCAGCCGGGCCGCGAGTTCGCCGTCGCCCAGGGCCGCCACCGCCGCCGCGAGGACGTCCAGGCCCAGTGCGATGCCGAACCGGTCGCCGAGCAGCCGCTTGCCGGAGAGCATCGCCCGTACGTGCCGTGCCGCCTCACCGTGGTGGCCGAGCCCGAGCGCCGCGACGGCCAGCACGTAGTCCGCGTACGCCCGCAGCCAGCGCTCGCCCAGCTCGGCGCAGGCTTCCCGCAGTCCCCGCGCCTCCTCGGCGGCCTCCTCGAAGCGCCCCAGGTCGCACAGGGCGTAGCCGGTGGCCAGCCGGCACAGGAGCCAGCCCGGCCCGCTGCTCCGGCCACCGTGCCCGGCCCGCGCCCGGGGGCCCGCCAGCTCCAGCGCCCGTACGGGGTCCCCGGGCATCAGCACCGACACCGCGTGCAGGTACGCCGCGCGCAGCTCCGGCTCGGGATCCGCCAGCCGGGCCGCCGCGCGGGTGCATTCGTCGCCCAGCTCGAGGGCCGCGTCCATGTCCCCCTGGAGCAGGGCGGTCAGCCCGAGGGCCCACAGCGCCTGGGTGTACGCGGCGCCCGTGCCCGGAGCCGTGCGCAGGGCCCGCTCGAGGAACCCTCGGCCTTCGTGCACGTGTCCGCACGAGAACCAGAAGAACCACAGGGCCCCGGCCATGTCGAGCGCGGCCGCCGGATCGGCGCCGAGGAGGTGCTCCAGTGCCGTCCGCAGCTGGGCGTGCTCGGCGGTCATCCTGCGGTACCAGTCCACCTGTTCCGGGCTCAGCCACCCCCGGTCGGCGGCCTGGCTGAGCGCCGCGTACCAGTGGGCGTGCCGGTCGGCGACGGTCTGCACCTCGCCGAGCTCGGCCAGCCAGTCGTGGCCGTACTCGCGGATGGTGTCCAGCATCCGGTAGCGGGCGCCCGCGCCCCGCTCCACGGAGCGCCGCACGACGGACTTCGCGACCAGGCCCGAGAGCACCCGCTCGACGCGGGAGGCCGGCAGCGGACCGCCCGCGCACACCGCCCGGGCCGCGGCGACGTCGAAGTCCCCCGTGAAGACGGACAGCCGGGCCCACAGCAGCCGTTCCACCGGTTCGCACAGCTCGTGGCTCCAGCCGATCGCGGTCCGCATCGTCCGGTGCCGGTGCTGGAGGACGGGCCGGGTGTCGGACAGCACGGCGAAGCGGGCGCCGAGGCGCTGCGCCATCTGCTCCAGGGTCCACAACCGCAGCCGGGCCCCGGCGAGTTCCAGGGCCAGCGGGATCCCGTCGAGGCGGCGGCACACCTCGGCCGCGAGACCGGCCCGCCCGGGGTCGGCGAAGGCGGCGGCGGCCTGCGGGGACGCGGCGACCGCATGGGCGCGGAACAGGGCGAGGGCATCGCTGTCGGGCCCGTCGCAGGGCAGCGGGCAGACCTCGACGACCCTCTCGCAGGGGCTGGCGAGCGGTTCCCGGGAGGTGATCAGGATCGTCAGTCCGGGTGCGGACTGCAGGAGTTCACCCACGAGGTGGCGGCATTCGGCCACCATGTGCTCGCAGGTGTCGAGGACGAGGAGCAGTTCCCTGTCGGCCATCCACGCGCACAGCTCCTCGTCCAGGGGGCGGGAGGAGTGGTCGGCGAGTCCGACGGCGTGGGCGACGGTCGTCGTGAGCAGGCCGGGGTCGCGCAGGGGCGAGAGGGCCACCCACCAGACCCCGTCCGGCCGGGCCTGCTCGGGGTCGCCCGCGGCCCGCAGCGCGAGGCGCGACTTGCCGACGCCGCCCACCCCGGTCAGGGTGATCAGCCGGCGGGAGCGCAACAGGCAGTGGAGTTCCGCGAGTTCGTTCTCACGGCCGATGAAGCCCCCCGGATCGGGCGGCAGGTTCCCCGGGGGGACGGCGGGTTCCGACTCGGAATCTTCGTCGGATTCCGCGGAATCCGGGTGGTCTGTGTTGAACGCGTACTCACCGAACACGGATGTATTGTGCGCGATCTTCTCGTTCGGCCGTGCCGTTCCGTCCGGATTGCTGTCACGTTGCCGGGACGCCCGCCGCACGCCTCAGGGCACGAGTAGGATGCCGCGCTCCGCCGAGAAGGCCCCCCAGTTGCCGTCGGGCAGCCGGGCGCGGAGCTTGAGCGTCCACCGCGTGCCGGCCGGTTCGGTCACCGTGAGCCGGTACTCCACCCGGGCGGCCCCGGAGGGGGGCACGGCGCCGGCGCCGAACTGGATGACGGTGACGGGCCTTCCGTTGACGTGGAGTTCGTACTCGGCGGTCGGGCGGCCGGTGTCCGGGGCCGTCCAGGTCAGGGTGACGGCGCCGGGGGAGGCGGTCGCGGTGAGCTCGGTGGGCGCGGTGCCCGGTCCCTGCCCGGCGGAGGGCGGGGTGGTCACCTCCACCGGCGGGCCGTCGGGGGAGGAGTTGTCCGCTCCGTCGCGGGCCCGGACGGTGAAGGTGTAGACGGTGTCCGGCTGGAGGCCGGTCAGGGTGGTGGCGCTCTCGCCGGGACCGGCCGTGTGGATGCGGACGCCGCCCTGGTAGACGTCGTACGCGGTGACGCCGGTGTCGTCGCTCGCCGCGGACCAGGACAGGGTGGCGGCCCGGGGGCCGTCCGCGCGGCCCGTCGTGCGGGCCGGGGCGGTGGGGGCCCGGTGGTCCTCGGCCTTGGCCGCCGGGGTGGTGGCCGCGGCGGACGCGCTCGGGCCGGAGGTGTTCCCGGCGGCGTCCCGGGCCCGGACCGTGAAGGCGTAGGCGGTCTGCGGGGTGAGGCCGGTGATGTCCACCATCGTCTTGTCGGCGGGCAGTTCGCGCACCAGCCGCCCCGCCTGGAACACCTGGTAGTTGGTCACTCCGTCGGCCGGGGCCGCCGCCTGCCACATGACGTGCACGGACGTGGCGCTGCCGGCCTGTGCGGTGATCCCGGCCGGCGCCGCCGGGGGCCTGGTGTCGGCCGATGAGCAGGCGGCGAGCCCGGCCGCGGTCAGGCAGAGGGCGAGCAGGGGGGCGGTGCGTCGCACGGGGGGCCTTCCTCGGGCTTCCGCTTCCTCGTGAATGGTCTAGACATATATGGCACGGGTGCGGGCGGCGCGGCAAGGCCTGTGCACGGCCTGCGCACCGCGGGCTCCCACGTCCGGCCGATGTGACCGGATTCGTCTCCTTCCGGCCACGCCGCGCCGCAACGCGCCCGTCCGGTCCGCGCCCTGGTACCGCGCCCGCGCCGACCGGTCCGCGACGAGATCGTCAAGCACCGATCGCCCGTCACGGACGGTCAACACCCGTACGGCGGACACGGGTTTCGCCCGAAGGCACCCCCTCCTGCGCCACGATGGGCGGCGCCCTCAGGAGGTAACGATGGTGATCTCGCTCTCCCTTGTCGTCCTGCTCCTCACCCTCGCGTGGATCTTCATGCGCAGCGGCGGCCTCAAGTTCTCCCACGCGCTCGTCTGCGTGCTGCTCGGCTTCTACCTCGCGAGCAGCAGCATGGCGGCGACCATCCACGACGGGCTGTCGGCCACGGCCGACGTGGTCTCGGCCCTGCGCCCGTAGGCGGCCGGGAGGCCCGCCCTGACCGACTGTTGCGCCTTCATGAATCATCCCGCTCTTCCATGGACTCCTCAGGCCGGGCGATCTAGCGTCTGGCGGCGGCGCGACGTCATACGCACTGTCAATAAAACTGAAGGGAATGGAGGAACTCCGGATGTTCCGAAGAGCACTGAACTGCGCCGTGGTCCCCGCCCTCATCGTCTTCACCGCGATGTACGGGATCTCCCCGGCCCAGGCCGAGTCGATACCCCAGGCCCCCGGCCACCGCCTGGTCAGCCACTACGACGGCGCCCCCGCGGCCCCCGCCCCGCTGCCCGGCGAAGCCCCGCCCCAGCACCCCTTCCTCGCGCCCAACGGCCGCAGCGGCATGCACTCCGACGCCGGGGGCAGCGCCACCTCCCCGTGGTCCGGGCCGCTCGGCCGGAACCCGCAGGTGACCAGCGAGAAGATCGCGGCCCTGGGCGGCGAGTGCGCCACCGCCACCTTCGACGCGGGCGGCCGGCTGGTCACCGTCTGCGGCACCTTCACCGGCTTCAAGGTCAAGCTCCTGGACCCCCGTACGCTGGCCACGCTCGCGGAACACCAGCTCCCGCAGCGTTCCTCGACGGTCGAGGCGATCACCTCCCTCGACTTCTCGAAGATCTTCAAGGACACCTCGGGCGGCGCCTACTTCTACCTGGACGACCAGGACCGGGCCGTCCTCGCCGACTCGCGCCAGCACATCCTGCGCCTCTCGCACGCCCAGCGCCCTGACGGCAGCTGGACGTTCGCCGTCGACGACGACTGGGACCTCACCGGCCAGGTCCCGCACGACTGCGTCACCTGGACCAACCTGCGGCCCAGCGGCACCTGCGACCCCGTGACCTCCGTGATGCCCGACTGGGACGGCCGCATCTGGTGGGTCACCCGCCAGGGACGCGTGGGCACCGTGGACCCGCGGACCGCGCAGATCCGCTCGATCCGGCTCCCGGGCGAGGAGATCCAGAACTCCTTCTCGGTCGCCCGGGACGGTGTGTCGATCGTCTCCGACCACGCCCTCTACGGTTTCCGCGCCGCCGCCGACGGCACCCCCGAAGTGCAGTGGCGCCAGACCTACGACCGCGGTACGGGAACCAAACCCGGCTCCGTGAACCAGGGTTCGGGCACCACCCCGGACCTCTTCGGCGACGGCTACGTCGCCATCACCGACAACGCGGACGACCGGATGAACGTCCTGGTCTACCGGCGGGGCACGGACGTCCCGGCCGACCGGCGGCTGGTCTGCACGGTGCCGGTGTTCGGCAGCGGCGCCTCGACCACCGACAACTCCCTGATCACCTGGGGCAACAGCATCGTCGTCGAGAACAACTACGGCTACGAGAACCTCACCAGCCTGCTGCTCGGCAAGTCGGTCGTCGGCGGGGTCAGCCGGATCGACGTCCGCGCCGACGGCAGCGGCTGCGACACGGTGTGGCAGAGCGCGATCCGCTCGCCCTCCGTCGTTCCGAAGCTCTCCACCGGGAACGGGCTGCTCTACTTCTACGAGAAGGAGCCCAACGCCTGGGGGATCGACGCCTGGTACCTCACGGCGGTGGACTTCCGTACCGGTGAGCGCCGCTGGCGGCAGCTGACCGGCACCGGGCCGCTGTACGACAACAACTGGGCACCGATCACCCTCGGCCCCGACGGCACCGCGTACGTCGGTGTCTTCAACGGCATCGTCGCCGTGCGCGACCGCGGCTGACGCCGAACGGCCTCCGCGGGGCCGGCGGCCGGCTCCGCGGGGTCATCCCCCGTGCGTCTCGGCCGGCCCGGCCGGTGCAGGCTGCTCGGTCTGCTCGGTCTGCTCGGTCTGCTCGGGCTGCTCGGGCTGCCACAGCGGGTGCTCGCGCTCCGCCCAGGCCCGGCCGACGGAGCCGGTGCGCAGCCCGCGGCGCGCCTCCGGGTCGGCCAGGGCCTTGCCGATGTGCGCGGCGAGCACGAGACCGACGGCAAGGGCCAGCCAGTCGTGGACGAAGACGGCGGCGGTGCGCTGCACGAGGGGGACCAGGCCGGTCCACCACATGAGCGCGCCGGTGCCCGTCATCACCAGCACCGCCCCGGCCAGCCAGCCCGCGTACACCTTCTGCCCGGCGTTGAACTTCCCGGCGGGCCGCGCGGTGACGCGGTCGCGCCGCAGGGCGGCCCGCAGCCAGACCCGGTCGTGCGGCCCGAAGCGGCCCAGGCGCCGCAGGTCGGCGCGGAAGGCCCGCGAGGCGAGCCCCAGCAGGAACGGCACGGCGAGCAGCAGGCCGGACCAGACGTGCACGGTGACGACCAGGTGCCGGCGGCCGACGAGTTCGGCGAGCGCGGGCAGGTACAGGCAGGCGGCCGAGGCGACGCACAGGCCCATCAGCGCGGCCGTGGCCCGGTGGATCCACCGCTCGGCAGGGCTGAACCGGCGGACGCGCCCGGAACGCCGCGGTGCGGCCTTCGACGGTGCGGCCCCGGGCGGCGCGGATCCGGAGGGTGCGGATCTGGAGGGTGCGGATCCGGAGGGTGCGGATCCGGAGGGTGCGGCCTCGGGCAGTGCGGGTCCGGAGGATGCCGGTCCGGACTGCGCGGGCTCAGACGGTCGGGGCATCGTCGCGTCCGTTCGACCGGCCGACCCAGGCGTCGACGTCGTAGCCGAGGCGCTCCCAGTAGCCGGGTTCGACGTCACGGGTGACGGTGATGCCGGAGAGCCACTTCGCCGACTTGTAGAAGTACATGGGGGCGACGTACAGCCGGACCGGACCGCCGTGCGCATGGCCCAGCGGTTCGTCCTGCATGCGCAGCGCCACCATGACGTCGTCCCGGCGGGCCTGGGGGAGGGTCAGGCTCTCGGTGTACGTGCCGTCGAAGCAGCTGAAGCGCACGGCCCGGGCCTGCGGCCGCACCCCCGCGGCGTCGAGCAGCCGCGCCAGCGGCACTCCCTCGAAGGGGGTGCCGGGCACCCGCCAGCCGGTGACGCACTGGACGTCCCGTACCACCCGGGTCTGCGGAAGCCGCCGCAGCGCGTCGAGGGTGTACGTCGTCGGGCGCTCGACCAGGCCGTCCACGGTGAGCCGGTAGTTCTCGGGGCCGCGCTCGGGGACGGAGGAGGCCACCGAGTAGTAGCGGAACCCGCCGCCGTTCGGCAGCAGGCCGGTGAGGCCGGTGGGGTCCTTGTCGGCGGCGGCGCCGAGGAACGCCTCGAAGCCGCCCTGCAGGTACGGGGCGGTGACCAGCCCGGCCGCACCGAGCCCGACCATGCCGAGGACGAGGCGGCGTCCGATCGGTGTGCCGTGGCCGTCGGGGTCGGGGTCAGGCCGCCGGGGCGGGGGTGCGGGTGCAGGTGCGGTGCTCACGGGCCGATTCGACCACCGCCGGCGCCCCCGCACCAGGCCCGGGGGCCGTTCGTCAGACTTCCGTCACACCTCGTCCGGCGGGCCAGGGGGGCCGTCGGGGGTGCCCGGTAGGGTGCCGGTTGATCAAATCTGTTCATCAGACAGTCACCCAGGAAAGCGGCCACCACGGTATGAGCGCGTCGAGAGCCATCGGACACCCCGGGCCGGGGGCCGTGCCGGGCGACGGCGCCCGCCTGGCCGCCCTGGACGGCGTCCGGATCGTCGCCGCACTGGCCGTCCTGTGCTACCACTACCTGGCGCTCGACAGCGGCTGGGGAGAACCGGCCGCCTCCGTCTTCCCCGTCGCGAGCGCCTGCGCCGCGTACGGCTGGCTGGGCGTCGAGATCTTCTTCGTCGTCAGCGGGTTCGTCATCTGCATGAGCGCCTGGGACCGCGGAGTGGGCGAGTTCGCCGCCTCCCGCATCTCACGCCTCTTTCCCGCCTACTGGGCGGCCGTCCTGTTCACGGCCGGCGTCCTGTTCGCCTGGCCGGAGGTGCGCGGGGTCAAGGCGTTCAGCGACGTCGTGGTGAACCTGTCGATGCTCCAGGGCGGCATGAAGGTGCCGCACATCGACGACGCTTACTGGACCCTCTTCGTCGAGCTGAAGTTCTACGCCCTGTTCGCGCTGGTCGTGGTGCGCGGTGTCACCTACCGCAACTGCGTGCTCTTCTGCACGGTCTGGACCGTGGCCGGCGTGGTGGCGCCCACCGCCGGCAGCGGACTGCTGTCCTTCTTCGCGATCCCGACGTTCTCGCCGTACTTCATCGCCGGGATCGCCTTCCACCTCATGCGCCGGTTCGGGCCCAATGCCGTCCTGTGGGGCATCGCCGGCCTCCAGTTCGTCCTCGCGCAGAGCTACGTCCAGGGCCGCATGATCAGCAACCTGGGGCGCGGCGTCGCCGCGCACACACCGCTCTGGCCGGCCCACACCGTCATCGCCTGCGGGTTCCTCGTCATGGCCGGGATCGCCCTCGGTGCCTTCGACCGCGTCCGGTGGCGCTGGCTGCGGCACGCGGGAGCGCTGACCTATCCGCTGTACCTGATCCACATGATGGCCGGGCTGACGTTCATCCACCACTTCCGCCACGACGTGCGGCCCGTCCCCCTCGTCCTGGGCGTGACCGCGTTCATGGTGGTGCTCGCCTGGCTCGTCCACCGGCTGATAGAGCGTCCCCTGGGCCGCCGGCTGCGCACCGGCCTGCGGCGCGCCGTGCACGACATCCGCCGGATGTCCGCGCAACCGGTACGGGTCCCCGCGGTCCCGGCCCAGGCGGCGGCACCCGGGGCGGAACGCATCGTCACGTGGGCGGGGCCGGGTAGCGGGCACGCAGAAGGTAGCCGCCGTCATCCGTGGGGCCGGCGGTGAGGGTGCCGCCTGCCAGCCGTGCGCGTTCGCGCAGGCCGGTCAGGCCGTAACCGCTGCAAGGGAGTTCGGGACGCGGCACGTGGGCCGCGGAGGGCCCGTTGTGGACGTCGAGGTGCAACTGACGGCCGGTGTCGTACAGCCGGACCGCTATGGGGGCGCCGGGCGCGTGCTTGCGGGCGTTGGTCAGGCTCTCCTGGACCGTACGGAACACCGCGCCGTGGACGGCGTCGGGCCAGCGGGCGGCCAGGGGGCCGGCGATCGGTGTCTCCAGAGTGAGCTCGACGTCGAGGTGGCTGTCGTTGACGAGCTGGGGCACGTCGCGCAGCCTGGGCTCGGGGAGCCGGCCGCCGGTGGTGCCGGCGCCGGCCCGCAGGACACCGAGCATCTGGCGCAGTTCGGCCAGGGTGTCGGCCGCGAGCCTGCGCAGGGCCGCGGCCGTACCGCGGACCTCGGGGTCGGTGGTGGTGAGCTGGAGGGCGGCGCTCTGCACGCTGATCAGGCTGACCCGGTGGGCGACGGTGTCGTGCATGTCGCGGGCCAGCCGTGCGCGTTCGGTCGCCAGCACCTGCTCGGCCAGCAGGGTGCGTTCACGTTCGCGCACCGCTTCGAGGTCGGTCAGCCGGACGGCGAGCTCGGCCCGGGCCCGGTTCAACGCGCCGAGCAGGACCGGCGGAACCAGCGACCACAGGAAGGCGATGACGTGGATGACGTTCGACGGGAGGCCGGAGTCCAGGGTCAGGCGGTGCGCGGTCGTCTGCCGGACGACGGTGAAGGCGAGCGCGCACGCGGGCGCCACCCAGCGGCGGTCGGCGGCCAGCGCGACCGGATAGAGGGCGGCCACCGACGCGTAGCAGGTGCCGGCGTACAGGCAGGACAGCGCGGCGAAGAAGACCGGCAGGGGAAAGCGGTGCGCGGCGAGCATGACGAGCGGGACCACCACCAGGATCACCGTCTCCACCACGGGACAGGCGGTGTCGGCCCGGAACAGGTGGTACGCGCCGGACCAGCAATGGGATGCGGAACCGCCGACCCCGAACAGGAGCCAGACCAGCCGCTGGAACCGCCCCGTCGTGCGACCGCCCGTCACGCCCCGTCTCCGCGGGGATCCGGGCCGGTCCGCGCGTCCAGGAGGCCCGCGCGTTCGGCGAGCACCGCCGCCTGGGCGCGGTTGGTCCGCCCGAGCTTGGCCATCAGAGCGCTGACGTGGTCCTTCGCCGTGCTGGGAGCGACGTGCAGGCGACGGGCTATCTGCGCGTTGGTCAGCCCATGGCCGAGCAGCACCAGAGCGGCGCGTTCCCGGGCCGTCAGCGCCGCCACCAGGGCCGCCGACTCGGCTGTCCCGGCGGTGCGGGCGAGGTAGCCGTCGACGACGGCCGGGGTCACCGATGACGACAGCGGCCGCTTCCCGGCGGCCAGCCCGTGCACCTCACGCACCAGTTGCTCGGGCTCGGTGTCCTTGAGCAGGTAGCCCGCCGCTCCCTGGTGCAGTGCCGTCCGTACGTAGTCGTCGTAGCCGAACGCGGTCAGCATGGCCACCACCGGCGGTCGGGGCAGTGCGCGCAGTGCATCCAGCACGGCGAGGCCGTCCATGCCGGGCATCTGGATGTCGAGCAGCACGATGTCCGGCTGCAGACGGCCGACGGTCTCCAGCGCGGCGGGTCCGTCGCAGGTGCCCACCACGGCGATGCCGGGGGAACTCGACAGGATCATCTGCAGCCCGGAACGCATCAGTGCCTCGTCGTCGACCAGCACGACGCGCAGCGCGCTCCCTCCCTGCATACCGCCCACGGTCGGCCTCTCGGAGAAATGTCGACTAATGGGAGGTGATTGTAAAGGAATACTTCCAAACTATTCGCAGGTCAGGGAGGGGTGGCTGAGGTCCCCTCCGATCGGCGGGGGTGCCCCGCCGGGCTCGGCCGCGGCCCCCTCCGGGGAACGGGGCCGGCAGCGGGTTCCCCGTGCCCGCGGTGCACGGCCCCGTCCGGGCGGCCACCCCCCGAGCGGAGGTGGGGCGGCTCCGAACATCGGATGTCCGGGCGTCATCTCCCCGGCGACAGTGGAGGAGTTGACCGACACCCCGGACGGGCCGGCCAGCCGGTCCCGGTCCCGGGTGCGAGTGCACAGGGGACCGGCCAGGGGGTCACGGCCCGTCCGACCGATCAGAAAGCAGCACGGCACACCACATGAACACCCACTTCCGCCGCACCGCCGCCCTCGCCCTGACGCCCGTTCTCCTGACCGGAGCCCTGATCGCAGGCACCGGCACCGCCCTGGCCGACACTCCGTCAAACCCCGCGGCGGGCAAGGCCGCCACCGTCGCCCAGGTGGACCCGATCGGCGAACGCCGCTCGATGTGCATGTGGAAGAAGGACAAGAACGACTGCCAGTCCCTCATCGCGAGCAAGAAGATGACCGACATGGTCAAGAACTGCCTGATCAAGGCGGGGATAGGCGGCGCGGGCGCTCTGGTCGTCGGCCGCGTCAACAAGGAAGTGGCCGAGAAGATCGCCACCAGTGTGGTCGCCGCCGGCGTCACGGGCTGCCTGACCTCACTCGTCTGACCCGGAGCCGACCTCATGCTCAAGCCCGTCCTCATGACCGCCGCACTGGCCGTCGCGCTGATCGTGGCCGACCGGCTCCTGGCCTCCACCTGGGCCCAGTGGTCGGCCACGTTCGTCCTCTGTGGGGGCTACGCCCTGGGCCTCTCCACCACGCGGGCGGCGAAGGGAACCGGCGCGACGGGACCGGCTGCCGACGGGGAAGGGGACCCGCACCACGGCGGTCGGTGAACCGCCCCCGCCAGGACGGCGCGGGGATTCTCCCCGCCCCTCACACTCCGGCCGTCGCCGTCCCCTCACGCGGCGGCGGCCGGGCCCGAACCCGCCCGAGCCGTCCGCGACGCGCGCGGGACGGCAGCGCGTGTTGTCGTGCTAGGCCTTCCAGAAGAAGACGGCCGTCATGCGCTTCTCCTCCAGGGTCTTGCCCCAGTAGCCGGTGGCGCTGTGGATCAGGTTCGCGGAGTAGAGCAGCAGCCGGTTGGCGCGGTGGGGGACCCGTACGTCCTCGGTGAAGGCGTCCGGGGAGACGAAGCGGGTGCCGAGCGCGTCGACCAGGTTGTTGTGCGGCGCGATCACCTGGTTGCCGCCCAGGGCGCCGCCGGGCAGGCTCTGGCGGTAGAAGCTGGTCCCGCAGTCCTTCGGCACGCCCGGGTTGAGGTAGAGCACGGCGGCGTAGCGGCACAGGCTCCGCGAGTCGGTGTGCGGACGGGGCTCGGATTCGCCCTCGCCGACGACCTGGACGCAGTTGTGGTTGAACGTACCGCCGCCCGCCGGCCGTTCGGACCAGATCCTCGGGGCTCCGGTCGACTTGCGCACCAGCCGTTCCACCAGGGCCAGTTCATCCGGCTCCAGACCCGGCATGGCACGCAGTCCCGGCCAGCTCTCGGGCTTGTGCGGGTATCCCTCGGTCCAGTCGTCCTTGGCCAGGCAGCGCTCCCGTACGGCGGCCGGGTCCGGCAGTACGTCGTCCAGGACCCAGTAGTCGCGCCCGCGGGTCGGCTTGCGGTACGGGAGGACCGGGAGGGGAGGAGGTAGGGGCATGGGAGGGACCGTAGCCACCGGGCCCGGGGCGGCTCGCTCCGCAAGGAGTCAACGTTCCGTCAAGTGTTCGCCATGGGTGGGGGATCGTGCGGACACGCCCGCGGGCGCGCGGCGCCCGCCGCCGGGCGGGGCGGGTGGTTCACTGGCGGCATGCCGCTCGAAAACTACGGAGTGCTGTCCGGAACCCTGCACCGCCACTTCCGCGACCGGCCCGACGACCAGGGCCGCTGGTTCCACGTCCACCTGGAGGTCGACGCACCGGCCGGCCGCTACGCGTGCGCCGTCGACGTGGACAGCAAGCAGTCCGCGACCGGCGTCCAGTGGAAGGTCTTCACCCTGCACGCCTCGGTGCTCGACCCCGTCGCCTCGCCGGCCCCCGGGTACCACGACCTCGCCCGCACCTCCGGATCGGGCGCGCTCGACTACCTCCGGCACCCCGCGCTCGCGGACCGCCCCGGCTGTCTGCTGGGCGGCCACCCGCCGCAGTGGGTCCAGCGGATCCTGGACCGGCTGAAGCCGCCCCGGCCCTGGATGACGGGCTCGTACCTGGAGGCCTCCCAGGCCCTGGAGCCGATCCTCGTCCCGGGCCGGCGGGTCCTGGTCTTCGGCGAGCCGTTCGACGAGGGGCTCGGCATGCACAACATCCACCAGAACCAGGGCGACCCCTACGGCAGCCAGTGGTGGCCGGACAACGGCATCTGGCAGGACGGGGCCACACTGACGCGCCGCCCCGACGGCCTCTTCGACGTCTTCGTCTCCAGGTTCTCCACCCAGAGGGAACCCACCGATGCCGACGGCCACCCGGTCTGACGTGCGGCGGTCCCCTAATGGGCCGCGCGGCAGGCGCCGGACGCGACGTCCGCGGAGTAGCCGATCGCCTGGAGGCTCGCGGCGCAGCTGGTCTGGTTGCCGATCTGCCCCTCGTAGCACGCCTGCCCCACGCCGTCCTTGACCTGCTTGCCGTGCTGTGCGACGTACTGTTCGCACTGCTGGACGCTGGTGGGGGCGGCCGCGCCGGCGGGCGGGGCGGCGAAGAAGGCGCCACCTGCGGCGAGGACGAAACCGGCGAGGATGCCGGGGATACGGGCCGACGGACGCATGCGGATGCACCTGCTCTCTCGGTCGGTCACGCGGCCCGCCGGTGCGCCGGACCACGGGCGGGGCGGCGCGGCGCGGGCACTCCCGGGGGAGGGGCCGGCTCGGCGCATCGGTCACCCCGCCCTTCCGACGCTAGAACACCGGGCGGCGGGCCGCCACCGCCGCGCAGACCGCCGCGAGCGGCAGCTCCGCGCACACGGCCAGGGCCACGGCCGTAGCCCGGGCGCCGCCGCCGGTCGCGGTCGTCACGTCGAACCAGGCGTCCACCACCAGCAGCGCCGCCGTCGCCGCGGCCAGCGACGCCGCCCGCGGATCGCGGCGCCCGAGCAGCAGCCCCGTGCCGGTCAGCCCGGCGGCCAGCAGGGCGTCCAGCCCGATCCAGGCGGTGGCCCAGTTCGAGACCTCCGCGCTCTGCGGCAGCGTCCTCGCCAGCACCGCCATCCACGGCAGCAGCGCCACCCCGGCGCCGGTGAGCAGCGTGGCCGGACGGGGCATGCGGTGCGGGGCGACGAGCGTCATGGCGGTGGATCTCCTTCCGGTCCGGCGGTCCGTCCCCCGGTACGACGACCACTCTGGTCGCGCGCCGGACCGGAATCAGTAGCGGCACCGTCCGAACCGGGGGTGGCACTGGCTACACCACCGGGCGGGCACCAGCGTGGTGGAGCGGCCCCGAACAGTGCGATTACCGTACGGGCATGGGACTTTCAGGGGCGCTGCGGCGTACCACACGCCGACTCGCCGACCACGCGCCCTGGTCCGCGCGGGCCTGGCGGAACACCGCCTTCACGGCCGCCGCGATCCCGATGGCCCTGCCCGCCGCGGCCGCCTTCGCGTACACGGCGGCGGCGCCGGGACGGGCCGCTCCCGCCCTCCTCGCGGTGCTGCTCCTCGGCCCGCTGTTCACCCTGCTCCAGCGCAGCAGGTTCCGGGAGCTGCTGGAGCGGGAGATACCGGCCGTCGTCCACGAGCACCGGCCGTTGAGCCCGCGGGGACTGCTCGAACGGCTGCGCTCCGAGTCGACCTGGCGGCAGTACGTCTACCACCTGCTGGTCAGCCCGCTCGCGGGCGTCGGCGGCGCGCTGATCGTCCTCGCCTGGGCGTCCGGGGCCGCCTGCGCCTCCGTGTACGCCTGGGCCTGGATGCTCCCCGTCGAGGAGCGCGGCATGGGGTGGACCCGGGACTACGACGTGATCACCGTGTGCGGCGGCCTGCTGCTGCTCGCCACCCCCTGGCTCGCCGCCGCCCTCGCCCGGGTCGACGCCTTCGTCGCGGCCGCGCTCCTCGGGCCCAACCGGGCCAGGGAACTGGAACGCCGGGTCGAGGACCTCGCCGAGAGCCGGGCCGGCGTCCTCGACGCCGCCGACCTCGAACGCCGCAGGATCGAAAGGGACTTGCACGACGGCGCCCAGCAGCGCCTGGTCGCCCTCGCCATGAACCTCGGCATCGCCCGCGCCACGCTGACCGATCTGCCGCCCGAGGCGAAGGCCGTGATCGACGAGGCCCACCGCGAGGCCAAGGAGGCGATCGAGGAGCTCGGCAACCTGGTGCGCGGCCTGCATCCGGCGGTCCTGGAGGACAGGGGACTCGACGCGGCCCTCTCCGGGATCGCGGCCCGGGCGCCCCTGCCCGTCGAACTGACCGTGGACCTCGCGCACCGGCCCGGACCCACCGTCGAGGCCGTCGCCTACTTCGTCGTCTCCGAGGCCCTCGCCAACGTCGCCAAGCACGCCAGGGCCGCCCGCTGCCGCGTGGAGGTCCGGCGCGACGCCGACCTGCTGCGCGTCACCGTCACCGACGACGGGGTCGGCGGCGCGGACCCGGCCGGGGGCACCGGGCTGGTGGGCCTGCGCAAACGCGTAGGGTCGGTCGACGGAAGCATGCTGATCAACAGCCCCCTCGGGGGCCCGACCGTCGTGACTGTGGAGCTGCCGTGCGGGCTGTGATCGCCGAGGATTCGGTGCTGCTGCGAATAGGGCTGGTCAAGGTCCTCGAAATGGCCGGATTCGAGGTGGCCGCCGAGACGGGGGACGCCGAGGCCCTGCTGGCCGCCGTCTGCGAACACCGGCCGGACCTCGCCCTGGTCGACGTCCGGATGCCCCCGGGCTTCACCGACGAGGGCGTGCGCGCGGCCCTGATGATCCGCCAGGAGTGGCCGGGCACCGCGGTCCTGCTGCTCTCGCAGTACGTGGAGGAGCGCTACGCCGCCGACCTGCTGACGGGCCGGGCGGGCGGCGTCGGGTACCTGCTCAAACAACGGGTCGCCGATGTGGAGGAGTTCATCGACGCCGTCAAGCGGGTCGCGGCCGGAGGCACCGCCCTCGACCCGCAGGTCGTCTCGCAGCTGCTGCTGCGCCGCGGGGGCGCCGACCCGCTGGAACGGCTCACCCCGCGCGAGCGCGAGGTGCTCGCCCTGATGGCCGAGGGGCGCTCCAACGCGGGGATCGCGGCCGGGCTCGTCATCAGCGAGAGCGCGGTCGCCAAGCACATCAACAACATCCTCGCCAAGCTCGACCTGCCGCAGGCCGACGGTGACCACCGGCGGGTCCTCGCGGTCCTGCGGTTCCTGGACGGCGTCTCGTGAGCGGCGCCGCCGGCCCGGCCCGGTGGCGTCCGCAGCGGGTGGCGTGGACCGTGGCCGCCGCCCTGGGCGCGGTGCTCGTCGTCGTTCCGGCCGCCTGGCAGGGCTGGGCGTACGCGTCCACCGAGCACGGCACGCTGAGCGGAGCCAGCGGCGAACGGGCGGTGTCCGCCGTGGAGATCGAGGCGGGCGGCGCCGACGTGCGCGTCACGCCCCGCTCCGACGGGCAGGTGGTCTACCGGGCCGACGTGCGCTGGTCGCTGACCGCCCCGCGGATCGAGGAGAGCTGGCTCGGCGACACCCTGAAGCTGACGCCGCGCTGCCCGGAGGCCGGAGCCCTCGTGGAATCCGGCCTGGGCTGCTCGGTCGACCTGGACGTCACCGTGCCCGCCAGCATCCCGGTCAAGGTGACGGCGGGCTCCGGCACGGTGTCCGTCAGCGGGCTCGCCGGCGCCGTCGACGCCGAGGTCGGTGCCGGGCAGCTGCTGCTCACCGCGCTGCGCGGACCGCTGCGGGCGAGCGTCGGCTCCGGCTCCCTCGAAGCCTCCGGGCTCACCTCGCCGCAGGCGGACCTCCGGGCGGGGGCGGGCTACGCCGTCGCGCGCTTCGCCGCCCCGCCGGACCGGGTCACCGCCTGGGCGGGCGCGGGGCGGATCCGGCTGACCGTGCCGACGGCCACCCGCTTGCGGGTGACGGCCCGGGCGGGGACGGGCCGCTGCGACGTCGCGCCCGGACTGCACGACCCCGCGGCGCCGGGCCGGCTGGACATCTCGGCGGACTCGGGCCGTGCCGACGCGGGCTACTGAGGGTCCACCCGGGCAGGACACCCCCTAAGGCCGGGGCCGGACGTCGGCGGCGAGGACGTAGCCGCCCGCGTCGACGTCGTCGCACAGCGCGCGGCACTCGCCGAAGAGCTCGTGGAAATCGGGTTTGCGCTGCCAGATGCCGATGGCCTCCGGGTCCCGCCAGGACGCGAAGGAGACGAAGTGCGCGGGGTCGGCCGTGTCACGGACCAGGCGGGCGGAGAGGAAGCCGCCGACCGCCGCATCGGTCCAGGTCATGAAGGCGGTCCAGCGTTCGATGAACTCGTCCTCCCGGCCCTCCGACACGTGCCAGTTCCCCGCGGTCCAGTACCGGTCGCTCTCGGACATGACCCACCACCTCGGCGTGCGGCCCCTCCACCAGGCTAGCCGCGTACTCGCCGGTCACCAGCCGGGGCGGCCACCGGCGGGGTGCGGGGGCGCGGGAGGGTGTCAGGCCCGGGGGGGGCCCCCGGAGGGGCGGCCCCCGCCCCCGGGGT
>NZ_JBHYVA010000082.1:3015-18965 GCF_042750055.1 Streptomyces sp. NPDC059456 | reverse complement strand
CCCCGAGCGCCGGGCCCCCCGCGCCCCGGGCGCCCGCGGGGGTGCGGTCGACCGCGGGCGCCTGGAACGGTGTCCGCAGGACGGCCGACGGGGCCGCTCGGGGTGAGTAGTCCTGGTTCATGTCCGTGTCCTTTCTCTACGGTGCCGAGGGCTAGTACTGGCGCGTGTACCAGGGCGCGATGCCCATCGCTCGGGGACCGATCCGGTCCCAATCGACGTTCCAGTTCGCCTCCGCGCCCGGGGAATCGGCATCGACGCGTGCCGGAGCGGCGGGGGTGCGGTCGACCGCGGGAGCCTGGAACGGTGTCCGCAGGACGGCCGACGGGGCCGCTCGGGGTGAGAAGTCCTGGTGGTTCATGCCCGTTTCCTTTCCTCGGGTCCCCCGGTGCTAGTGCCGGCTGGAGAGCCAGGCGTCCAACGCTCCCTTGACGCCATGGCCGATGAGCGTCCATGGCATGTCCCAGTCGGCCTCGGCGCCCGGTGCGTCGGCCGCGGCGCGTGCCGGAGCGGCGGGGGTGCGGTCGACCGCGGGCGCCTGGAACGGCGTCCGCGGGGTGGCGGACGATGCTGCACTCTGCGGGATATCTCTGTTCATCCCGGCGTCCTCTCAGGACGGTGCGGCGGTGGCGGGAAAACCCAGGCGCCCGCCACCGCCGCGACGGATGCTGCAGGCGGTCCCTAGAAGAGGACCTTCTTCGCGATGTTCCAGACGTCGCCCAGGTCGAAGTTGGCCTCGACGCCGTCGACGCCTTCGCCGGAGCCCTTGGGCCCGACCCGGTCGCGGTCGATGGCAGGGGTCTGGAACGGCGTCCGCGGAGTGCCGGACGGAGCCGACCTCTCCTCACGCCGCGCAAACGGCTCGTTCATCTTTCTCACCTTTCACCTGGTGACTGGCCGGCGGGCGGTTCCCGCCGGAGGCTCGTCTCGTCTCGTTGTTCCGCTTCCTCCGCGGGCGCGCTCAGAGCGCGTGCGCCCGCTGCGCGTAACACATCTGCCGTGCAGGTCCCCAGAGCTCCGCGCAACCCGAGCGGGCCGCCTCCACGCCGTGGCCGTCGTGCCGCTCCTGCGGCTCTTGCGACGGCTCGCGGGAGACCGGCGGTGCCTGAAGGGGGAGTGCGTGGGGTACCGAGGTTCTGGTAGTGGGGGTTCTGGTCGTGGCCATGGGGGCTCCTTGGTCGGGTCTCGGTCGGGTCCGGCAGTCAGACGCTGCCGATGAACGTGTGGACCGGCGCGAGGCTGACGGGCAGGTCGTCGCTCACGTCGAAGGTGAACAGGTACGACACCGGTGCCCGCTGGTCGTTCTCCGGGTCGAAGAAGGTCAGGGTGACGTCCTGGCAGTCCGAGCCGGGACGGCAGAAGGGACTCTTCGAGACGCTGACGGTGTCCAGCGAGTAGAAGTTGTTGCTCGTGCCGGGGACGCGCTCAGCGGAGAGGATGCCGCCCTGGATCTCGGCGCCGACCAGGAACGCGTTGGTGCCGGCCGCGTTCAGCGCGCGGTCGCCGGAACTCTGGCCGAGGTTCCGGAACTTCCAGTAGATCTTGTCCAGCAGGGCGCGCACGGTCGTCTTGAGGAACTTTCCCTTGTCTCCGGCGAACTCCGCGCGGACCTTCGCCTCGGCAGTCTGCTGGGCGTGCTCGTCCTTGCCCGCTTCCTGGCGCGCCTCCCGCACCTTGACGGCCACCACTGCCTCGAAGACGGAGTTGACCAGCAGCGTCTCGTTCCAGGTGAACAGGCCGCGGCTCTTGACCTCGACGACGGGTACGACCTGTCCCGAGAACAGCCGGACGGTACGGTCCGTGAGGATTCCGGGTATCGAGACCCGGGAGACGAAGTCGAGGTCCTCCTTGTCCTTGGCCTGTCCCAGGAGAGCGTCCCTGAAGGTCCGGTACACGAAGGAGACCGGCGGGTACGAGAGGGTTTCGAGGAGTTCGGCGAGCTGCTTGGCATCGCCCGCGGCGCCGGCCGCGAGACCGTGCACCTGCTCCGCGGACGCCTTGGGGTTCGCGATGATCGGCCGGGTCCAGTCCATGCCCACCGGCATCTCCGCCTCGAGGGCGTAGAGCGGGGTCGCGTCCGCGTTGAGCGTCCAGGTCAGCTTGTCCGAGGCCCACGGGTTCTTGCTCAGGTAGGCGTGCAGCTGCTTGGGGTCGTAGATGTTCGGCTGGACCTCCTGTTCGGGGTGCCCCTTCGTCGCCGGAACGACGATGTTCGGCATCTGCTGACGGAAACTGTCCCGGCGGGCTTCGGTCTGGAAGTCGAACCCGATGGTGCCGATCGCGTAGATCAGCGGCTTTCCGGAGGAGGGCGCCGGGGCGGACGTCGTGGCACCGCCCGCGCCGGGCTGCCCGCCCGTACCCCCGCAGGTGCCGCCGCACCCGGCGCAGGACGGGCAGATGCCGCCGTTCGCGGGGTGGGCGGCGGGCGCCGTGTAGGCCACAGGCGCCGTGTAGGCCACGGGCGCCGTATGGACGACGGGCGCTGCGGGCGCCGCGTAGACCGGGGGTGCGGCGGGAGCCGCGTACACGGGAGGCGCGGCGTGGACGGGAGGCGTAGCGGGTGCGGCGTACGCGGGAGGCGCAGCGGACTGGCCCGCGGCCTGTACCCCGGGCTGCGCCGCCGGCTGTGCCCAGGCCTGGCCCCAGGCCTGCGCCTCGGGCTGGACCCCGGCCCGCGCATCGGCCTGTACGCCTGGCTGCACCGCCGGAGGCGCGGGCGGCAGGGGAGGCGGCGCGGGCCACGGGTCCGAGGACGGAGGTACGGGGACCGGCGACGCACCGGGGACCGGTGCCTGCGCCGGTGCGACCTGCGCCGATACGACCTGTGAAGCCGCGGTCTGCAATCCGGGCACCGGGGTCCCGGCGCCCGCGGGCGACTGGGACATGGCTGCGGGTACGGCCTCGGACGGTTCCTCGGCCTGCGCGTGTACGGCGTGCGTGTCCATGACGATGGCTCTCTCTTTCTCTTCGGTGTGCGTCGTGCCGTGAGGACCGGATGCCGGGCTTCCCATCCCGTTGACCAGGGCGTAGGCGCCGGCGGCGTTCAGCCGGCCGCCGAGCAGCCTGCGGCACTCGGGTGACTCGTCCGGGCCACAGGGCGGACGGATCGCGGACTCACGTACGGCGCGGCCCGCGGCGAGCGGGTCGGCTGTGCCGCCTCCGGCCAGCTGCCGTGCCACCAGCAGCGCGACGACCCCGGTCACCGCCGGGGCGGCGAAGCTGCTGCCGGTCAGCGAGGCGACCAGGCCGCCGGGCGCGGCGCCCCGGATGTCCTGTCCGGGGGCCAGGACTCCGTTCAGCCGGTACGCGGCGCCCCAGTTGTTGATGTCGAGCGGCGACCCGGCGGCGTCGGCCGCCCCCACGGCGAGCACGGACGGCGTGGCAGCGGGGGCCTGCAGGCAGTCGCACCCGTCGTTGCCCACGGCGGCGACCACCAGCACGCCGTTCTGCTCGCACAGCCGGAGCGCCCGCTCCAGCATGCTGTCCGGCGCGCCCCCGGGGGTCCGCTCCCCGCCGCTGATGTTGATGACGTGGGCCCCCGCCTCCACGGCCTGTTCCACGGCCCGCGCCAGGTCCAGCTGAGGCACGCGCGTCACCCGGCCGTCCGGGGACTCCCGGAACACCGGAAGCAGCAGTCCCGTACAGCGCGGCACGAGACCGGGCACCGGCGAACCGGACTGCCCGAAGAGCAGGCTCGTGACATGCGTGCCGTGCAGCGACATCGGCCCGGGACCGGCCGGGCCCGACACCAGAGTGGGCAGCCGGGTGAGGTTCGATCCCGCGAAACAGGGATGTGCCAGGTCCACCGGGCCGTCGAGGACCGCCACGCGCACCTCGGGGCTGCCGAGGAGCTCATGCTCCCCGGCCCCGGCCATCCCGCGCACCACCGACCGGATGTCCATGCCGAACCTCCGCTCACCGCACTGTCTCGACGTGCAGTGATCCGATCTGAAGGGGTAGAAAACTGTACGAACCAGCCCGATGTCGTTCGATGTGGTCCGGCCGTCGCAGTGAGTGCGCCGGGCCATGGGAAAGGTGTCCCACAGGCGCGTTTCCCGGTCGTTCCCCCGTTCGGCGGAAGGTGTTCGATGATCGTCACGGAGACGTTCGGGGAGGCCCCGGCATGCGTCGGAAAAACGTTCCTGCGTCGTGGTTGGCGCATGCGGGCGGTGTCGGGACCGCGTAGACCCGGCATGACGGGTAACCTGCCGATCCGCTCCGCCCGGTTGCAGCCGTATATGCCGTCGCGCAGAGTGAGAAGCGTGTCGCAAGGAGCCCAACTCGAAATCCTGCGGCCCTTCCAAGTCACCTGTGGAGGGCGGCACGTCGCCGTCCCCAACGCAGGCCAGCGACTGCTTGCCTTCCTGGCCCTCCACCGAGAGGGAGCGCACAGGCGTTCGGCGGCCGAGCATCTGTGGCCCGACTGCACCCCCTGTCGGGCTGCCGCCAACCTGCGAACCGCGCTCTGCCAGGGCAGGAGGCTCGGCCCGGTTCCCGCCATCGACAGTGTCGATCACACCCTCGCGCTCGCACCCGCCATCTCGGTCGACTTCCACGGGGCGTGGGACGCGGCCTACCGCCTGGTCTCCGGCGACGGCAAGCTCCCCGACGGGGACCGATTGGTGGCGGACCTGAGCCAGGTGCTGCTCCCCGGGTGGGACGACGAATGGCTGCTCCTCCCGCGCGAACGCTGGGACCAGCTGAGGCTGTACGCCCTGGAGGCACTGGCCCAGCGCTTCCAGACCGAGGGCCGTCACCTGTCCGCGCTGCAGACCTCGCTCGCCGCCATCTCCATCGACCCGTTCCGCGAGACCCCCCACCGGATTGCGGTCGAGATCCACCTGGCCGAGGGCAACGTGGCCTCCGCGGTCAAGCGGTACCAGGACTACCGGCGCTTGCTGCAAATGGAGCTGAAGGTTGCCCCGTCGCCTCAACTGACCAGTCTCGTACGCGACCTGACGCGCACGTAGGCGCGCACTGAGGCCCGCACGCAGGCGATCCCACGCGACAGGCCGCCGACCCTGAACGGCCATGAGTACGAGGGCGGGCCCCAGCCCTCCTCGCGCTGCACGTGAAGCCGGGCGAGATCGTGCACGGAACGTGTGCCAGGGCCCGGTGCTCGCCCACCGAGCCGCGCCGCTCGTACGCCATGGGCGCGCACCCGGCCGTCGGTCCGGGGCTGCCCGAGACCGCGAGCAGTGCGCTGCCGGGGCGCGTCCGGTGGCGACGGGGGTTCGTTGCGGTGTTCGACTAGGAGAGCTGGGCGGCGGCCTTCTCGTAGTCGGCTGCCTGTGCCGGGGTGAGGAGCCTGCTGACGCGGACCAGGGTCTGGCCGTGGAGGTAGTCGTATTCGGTGAGGGCGGGCATTCCCTTGGTGACGGTCTGGATGTAATCGTGACGGGCTTGGGCGTCCGCCGCGTTCGGGAACACCTCGATGCTGCCGCCGAGTTCGACGTCGCCGGGCTGGTGGCCCTCGGTCTGGTCGGCCGGGATCCGCCCGTCGGTGAACGTGACCTTTGACGAGTACTGGTGGGGGCGCCCGAGGAAGTGGTTCGGGTCGTTCTCGGCGGTGACCGTGCCGCCGAACTTGACGGAGGGTACGGCGGCGGACAGGACGGCGAAGGCGCCGGCGGCGTCGGCCGTGGCCTTGCTCGGGGCCGGCGCGGGGGCGGCCTGTCCGCCGGGGGCCACCTTGGGCGTGCTGGCGGCGGTGCTACAGGCGGTGAGCAGCGCGGCGGTGACGACGGCTGCGACGGCGTGGGTGGCTCGGCTCATGGGATCCCCTGGGTGCGTGAGGGGCCCATCTGATCGCTTCTCGGGGACGAACGTGACCCGTGTTGCCGTTTCGTGACGGGATGACGGGATGACGGGATGACGGAGCGACGGCCGGGACCGGGAGCCGGCTGCGGTCCCTGGGCGATGCCAGTCGGTCAGTCGGTCAGTCGGTCAGTCGGCCGGCCGGGCGGCAGCAGGGCATCGTGGCGGGGTTCTGCGCCGGCGATCGGGCCGACGGTGCGTTTGTGTCTTCTTCGTGCCCGGGGCATGTGCGATCGGTACGATCACCGGGTCCGCACGGTTCGTTCGGAAGGGCGGCGGTGGTTGCGGAGCGTGTGCGGAAGAGGGCCCCTGCCGGTAACAGGAGCCCTCTCGTTTCCGTGGCGTGTCCGCGCCCGGCCCAGGAGGACTTGACGGGGTCTCTTCACGGCCGCGGCAGCCCTTGCGAGCGGCCGCACCCGTTCAGTCTCACCACGGGCGGCGGGCAATAGCAAGATCGAATGGCCGTTCCGTCGCATTCCGAACGCCAAATGGCCAGGTCAGCCTTCTGGACGGGGCGGCGGTCGGGTCGTGCGCGGAACGCCCGCAGTCCGGCTGTGGCACGGGTGGCGGTACCGGTCGGATGCTGTGACCGGGGCCGGAAACCCCGAGCGTCCGGGCGCGGAACGCCCCCTGCTCGGAACGGATTTGGGGGCCGCATGTTCCGGTGGGGTCAAGTGCTTGCGAGGCGTCGGCCGGTCACCGCAGGCTTGCTTTCCATCACGGCCCGTCACCCGGTGCTCCGGTAAAGCACCGCTCGGGCCCGGCCCTGCACGCCACGTAGCCCAGGAGGCTCCTCATGTCCGCTCATCGAACTTCCCGGCGTCACAGCCGGTCTGCTGCCGGCGCCCCGTCCTGCGGGACGGCTTCGCTCTCCGGCGGCCTTCGCGTGGTCGTCTTCGTGGTGGTGGTGGCGGTCGTCGTCGCCCTTCTGAAGTCCGGCCAGTCCATGCTCGACGCGTTCGGGCTCGTCACGGTCGCCGCCGGTGCCGCCGTCCAGATCAGCTCGTGGCTCGACCGGCCCGCCGCGGCTCTTCCCGGGGGGACTGCGTAATGGACGAATGGGGGGAAACGCTCCGCGCCGTGGAAGACCAGAGACAATTCCGCGCACAACTGGTGGTGCTGAAGGGGTCCATGTCGTTCAAGGACGTCGAGACCGCTTCCGGGGGTGAACTTCCGGCCGCCACCACCTCGACGACGCTGCGCCTGGACCAGCTTCCGAGTCTCAAGTTCGTGAGGCGGTACTTGACCGCCTGCGGGCTGGCCGAAGCCGACCAGGCCCTCTGGATCGAGGTGTGGCAGGCGGTGACGGACGGCCGGGCCCCTCTGGGGGAGCCGGAGGACGCCGTGCCCCCGCAGCCGGATGTTCCGGTCCCGGCCTTACCCGGGGACGAGGGCCCGGAAGGCGCGGGGCCCACTCGTTCGGCCCGGCTCCTCCACTCCTTGCGTGACCGGGTTCCCCGGCCCGTGCCCCGGCGCTGGGTCATCGCGCTGACCGCCGCGGCCGTCCTGGCCCCGGCCGCCGGCGGCGGCATGTGGTGGTACGGCGCCCACTGCGGCACCACGAACCCGGCACTGCGCACGGTGCTGGGCGGTGAGTGCTCGGGCGTCACCGACGGCAGCGACGGACACGGTGTGTTCGGACCGGGGCCCCAGCCGGGCCTCGCCGTGATCGATGCCGAGAACCGGGCGGTCGTGAAGAGCGGCGACTACGTCACGGTGGCGCTGATGGCGCCGCTGACCAAGGGCGGCAAGAGCCTGACGGGCGACCGTGCCGTACACCAGATCGAGGGGGCCGCGATCGCCCAGCACGAGGCGAACAAGGACAACGCGTACCCCAAGATCCGGCTGGTACTGGCGAACATGGGCAGCAACGAGTCCAACTGGCCGGCCGTCGTCGACCAGCTCAAGTCGATGACCGGCGGAAGCGACCGGCTCGTCGCGGTGACCGGCATGGGCCTGAGCCAGCAGGAGTCCATGGACGCCGCGCGCTCACTGTCGCAGGCCCACATCCCGATGGTCGGTGACGTGATCACCGCGGACGGCTTCGACAAGAGCGGCGCGATCGACCGCGGCGCCCCGATTCCGGGTCTGGTGCGGGTGGCCCCCAACGTCAGCACGCAGTTCAAGGCGCTCGCCCAGGAACTGGGCAAGCATCCCGAGATGAAGGCGGGGGCCCTGGTCAGCGCGCCGGAAACCCCGGACGGAACGCCCGACTTCTACACGCAGTCCATGGAAGCGGCGATCCGCAACCCGGACATCGGCCTGCTGCCCTACCTGGAGGCCGGGGGCCTCTCGTTCAACTTCACCGTCCAGCAGGGCGCCGAGGACAGCAGCCTGACCACCATCGCCAACAACACGTGCGGCAGCCCAAAATCCGACGTCGTGTTCTACGCGGGCCGCGCGACGTACCTGGACACGTTCATCGACAAGCTGCACAGACGTCCGTGCCGCACCACCCCGATCACGGTGGTCACCGGCTCCGACGCGGCCACCCTCAACCCCAAGATCGAGGGCCTGAACGACCCGGGGGCCCCCATCTCGGTGCTCTACGTTCCGCTCGCCGACCCCGACCAGCTCGCAAGCGGCGCCAATCCCGACCAGACCCTGTACCAGGACTTCGCCAACGAGTTCACCCGCACCCACTACGGACAGGAGTTCGACAAGAGCCACCTGGCCAGCGGCTGGGCGGTCATGTCCCATGACGCCGTGCTCACGGCGAAGCAGGCCGTCCGCAACGCCACCGGCACCTCCCAGAGCCCGCCCAGCGTGCGCGCGGTGGGAGACCAGCTCTATCTGCTGGACAGCATGAACGTGGTCACCGGAGCCGGCGGCGTCTTCCGCATCGACCCGCAGACCGGCAACCGCAAGAGCAACCACGACCCCCAGGTCGTACGCAAGGGAACCCACCGCCCCTAGCCGAACGGAAAGAACCCTGCTGGGACGGCGCTCCGCCGCCGTCTCAGCAGGGTTCGTGCGTGGCCGGCAGCCGTCTTCCGGGCGATGCCGGACGATCTGTGGGCCCTCGCTCCACGCATGACTTCGCGGAGTCGCTCAGCTGCCGTACCTGGTCCCGTGTCAGGCGGCGTACGTCCCAGATGAGACCGGTCACGTCGACGACCGCCTCGGTCGGCGACGCCGTCCCCTCCCGCAGGTCGACCCCGGTCAGTACGGCCAGGTCGCCGGCGCGGATGCCGAGCACGATGGCGTAGTCGGCCAGGAGATCGGGTGTCAGCCCGACGCAGCCGTGGCCGGCCTGCCCGTACGTTGACGGTGACCAGTACCGGCCGGTCAAGGGCAGGAAGGTCTTCGCCGCCGCCGACCACCCCAGGTTCCGGTTGGCGAGCAAGCGCATCAGCAGCCCACCAGGACCCGGCGGATACCGAAGATACGGGCGCGGCTCCGGGACCGGCTTGGTGCGGCGCTCCTGCGGCAGGGACTGCGCGATCCGGCGCAATTGGTCCCGTTGGTCCTGCGGCAACCGGACGGCGTGCCGAGCGAGGCTAGCCACGGCCGTTCCGGCGTCGGGGTCGAGGGGCGTCATCTCCCGTGGCAAAGCCACATCAGCGATCACGAACAGGTCCTCGGCCTTCAGCTGGAAGACAGGGGCGAGCCGTCGCAGCAACGACGGGACGGGCGCGGCACCGTCCAACACGGCCCCCAGCTCGTCCTCCGGGACAGCGGACAGGCGGGACAGGTCGCCAACGCACAGCCCGCGCCGCTCCGCCAACCGGCCCAACAGCACGTCGAATCCCGGGAATTCCGCCACCCGGTCAGCCTAGCCCCCCGTGAAGCAGCCCTCCCGGTCACCAGGACGATCTCCGCCAGACAGGCCGGGCAGCCTGAGGGCTGATCGGGGCCGGGCCGGGGCCGGGCCGGGGCCGGGCCGGGGCCGGTCGTAGCGGCCTGCCGGGCGCCGGGTCGTGCCTCGCGCTCCGTACGGGAACGCACCCCGTCAGCCGAGGATCTCCGCGATGTCCGCCCGGAGCCGCTGGTAGTCCTCCGGGTGGTCCGGTGCCCACTGGGCCGCGTCCTCGACGGTCTGCCGGGCGAGTTCCGTCGCCCGGTCCGGCCAGCCGGCCCAGGCGTACATCCGGATCAGTTCCACCGACGCGCCCGTCGTGGACGGGTGACCCCGGCCGGGGGAACGGCGCGCCGCCCGTACGGTGTGCTGCTGCATCTCCAGGGCCTCGCCGAAACGCCGGTTGTCCCACAGGCGGTTGGCACGCAGCGTACGGGTGTCCAGCTCCGCGAAGGCGTCGTGCCGGGCGAGGGCACCGGCCGCCAGGAGGAGCAGCCCCGCCATCAGGACCACGTACGGTCCGGGACCGGCCGCGAGATCCGGAAGCCGCCCTTCGCGGTCGCGCACGGTGCCGGTCTCGGCGAGGTCCAGCGCGGCCCAGGCGCCTCCCAGCACCGCCGCTCCGATCAGCGCCGCACGGTGGACGCTTCGGCCACGCCCGATCAGCAGCAGGCCGGCGGCCCAGAGCGCGGCGGCGCCGGTGAGCACGACGACGAGCCCGTCCCCGCCCGGGAGTCCGGCCCGCGAGCCGAGGGCCGCAGCGCCGGTGGCGGCGTCCGGGCGGAAACCGTAGGACAGGGCGTCGCTGTCGGCCCCGACGACCCAGGGCAGTACGGCGCCCAGCAGCATCAGGGCCGCCCCGGCGACGCCCAGGGTGGCCGGCAGCCGCCGCGGGGTGATCAGCGAGGACAGTACGGCTGCGGCCCGGCCCGTACCGCCGGTGAGGGCCTTCATCCGCCCAGCCTGACGACGTCGGTCGTGTAGGTGGTGACGGCGACGTACACCACCACGGGTACGAGGAGCACGGCGGCCGGTGAGAGCAGCCAGGTGCCGAGCGGCCGCAGCCGGGTGGTGCGCAGTCTGCGGGAGGTCCACAGCAGGGTGCCCGGGATCAGCAGGAGCAGGGTGACCAGGGAGAGCGCGAAGCGGGTCGGGCCGTCTCCGGGGACCGGGAAGAGGGAGGCGAGCGGGGAGTCGTACGTCAGCCTGTCCACGCCGGCCGCGAGACCCTGCAGGACCAGGGCCGCGATGCCGATCGGGGCGAGGAGCAGAGTGGCCAGCAGGAACGCTCCGTCACCGCGCGACGTCGAGCGGGGGGCCGCGGCCGGTGGTCGCGGGGTGGCGCCCCACGAGGCGGCCGAGTCCCGGTCCCGTCTGTCGCGGTAGGCGAGCTCATGTCCGGCCCCGGCGTCTCCTCCCCACTGGTGGGCGTTGCGAAGGTCGTGATCGCTCGCGTACGAGTACGAACCCTTGATCTCGTAGTCGTCGGACACGTCTGCTCCCCCGCAGTGGTGAGGTCGTGATCGTGATCGTGATCGTGATCGTGGTGGTGGTGACGGGGCCGGGTCAGCCGGCGAGGACGGCCGCGTTCGGGCCGAGGGCCCGCCTGTTGATGCCGCGTCGGCGGAGCGTGCTGAACAGGTACAGTGCCGCCCCCGCGCCCGCCAGTGCGAGGTAACGGGACTGGTGGTCGGCGGGCACGGCGGGCATCTTCTCGATCGCCAGCCTGATGCCCGGCCCGTTCAGGGGCGTGTCCAGCGTGTAGTTGCCGGGCTTCAGCTGCGCGGTGGCGGTCGGCCAGGCCTGCCAGTGTCCGCGCTCGTCCGCGTACCAGTAGCGGTGGTCGACCGAGTCGCCCAACGAGGAGCGGCGAAAGGCGTCCTGGCCGACGGGGTGTCCGTCGGCGGAGGTGACGGAGACCATGCTGTCGGGCTTCTTGCGCGCGGCGCCCGTCATCACGGCCTGCAGGACCGGGGGCCGGGGCATGTCGGTGCGGCTCTCGATCCAGATCAGGTAGAGGCCGTCCTCGGCCAGCTGCACCGGCCCGGGCCGTCCCGGCTCGGTGCGCAGGGTGTGCGACGCCTCGCCGTTGCGTAGCTGCTGGCCGCCCTGCGCGGCGAGCGCGACTCCCAGGAACCCGATGACCCACAGCGCGAGGGCGCCGTCCAGCCAGCGCCGGGACCAACCCGTACGTACGAACACGGCGTCACGTGGCATGCAGCAGCCCCCCTGCTCGCCGGCGCGCGGCATCCGGCCACGCGCCAACCAGTGCCCCTCAGTGTTACCGGAACGACCAGCCCCCTGTCCGGCGCTTGCGCGAAGTCCCGCGCGGGACCGGCAGTGGGAGGCCTGTTGGTTCCGGAAGGGTGTGCGGTCGTCAGCCGCAGGCCTCCACTGGTTCCAGTTTGAAGCCCTTTGCGTTGAGGAGGTTCGCGTCCGGGGCGAGGTTCAGTGTGGCGACCTTCTCGATCGTGCGTTCGTCGTTGAGGATCCAGTGACTGCCTCGGTGGTCTGTGAGGCTGAGACGGGCGTGCAGGTGGTGCTCTCCGACTTCAGGGATTCCCTTGACGTCCATTTTTGCCCTTTGACATGCCATGAGGTCGCCGGGGCTGGCGGTGCGGACCACCCCGCCGCCGGAATCCACGAGGTCGAGAGTGACCCCGTAGACAGGGCTGAGGCTTCGGTTCTCGATGATCAGAGTCTCGGCCCCGGTGTCTTTGTTGTCGTACCACCAGCCGACCTTGCTGACGATGGCCTGAACCACTTCTTGGTCGAGCTTCTCGGTCTGTGTCTGCTGTGCTTTGACGCCTTGCCAGGAGAACCACAGTGATGCGAACGCGGCCACGACGGCAAGGCCGGTGAAGACGTTGTTCCACCGCCGGCCGCGTCTCCTGCGTGCAGCGGCCTCCGAAGGTGCCTTTGCAGGAGGTTCTGCAGGTCGGTCGCTCATGGGGGCTCCCTTGCTCGGTTTTGACCGGCAGGCTGATGTCCGCGGTGGGCGAAGGGAGTAGCAGTGATCGCGCCCAGGGCTCCCCATCCGGCCGCTCGCGCGGAGCAGGTGCGAACGAGCCTGGGGGATCCATGGGGGCAGGGCGGTAGACCCGCCCCGTGAGGGGGAGGCACTTTCAGTATCCGTCCGCCTTCGGTGGCGCGCGCGCCAGAGTCGTACCTAGCCGAGCACCCCGAGGGCGCCGACCTGGCCGCCTCACTCGGCCCCGATGGAGACGCACTGCCGACCGGGACCGACCGGCTCGCCGCCCCTGCATTCCCAGCGTCCGCCCGGCTCGCGCAACATTCCCGAAATGTCTCATTTAGGTCAGGGGAAAGACTTATCTGAGCCTTGTCGAAATTGGACAGAAACTTCTTTTCAGTGGCTGTTTGCACTGGTCAGAGGCCAGACGCATGCTCTGGCCCCCATGGACGTCACCACCAGCGTGATCGTCGCCGCCTTCGGGACTCTCGGGCTCTTGATCACCCTCACGTCCTCAACGTTGCGCCAGCTCCCGGACCTCATCCACGCAATCCGCGAGGTGCGGCACTCCCTCCGCCATGAGCAGGCAGAGAGGCCGGACGAGGGCGAAAGCCGACTCGTGTCGGGTCCACGGCATCATCGCCCGGTGCTGCCCGGCCCGTGTCGGCCGTCCTCAAGCGCCGCGGTCAACGGGCGCCCCCTCGCCGTCAGAGGCGACCGACGGGTTCAGCAGGCCGATGGGAGCCACGCAGTTGAGGCACGGCGTGACCTGGACCGTGAAGCTCGGCATCCTGATCCTCCGTACGACCGGCCCCGGTGGGCCGGTCGCAACAGGTGAGGCCCAGAGGGCTTGCTCTGGGCGGAGCGGGAGATGAAAACTCTGCCGCGGAGGGGTCCGGGAACTTGAGCCGTCTCCTCATGGCGCCGCGGCCGGCGCGTGAGCGTTTCGGCCGGGCCGCCCGAAGGGGTCGGGCCGGGGCTACACCAGGTCCGGCTTCCAGATGATGCGGTCCGGGTAGACGTGTGCCGTGGGGGAGAGTTCGTACGAGCCTCCGTTCGACTCCTGCGGCACCACCCAGCCCACGGCCTGGTACGCGAACGGCACCTTCTCCCGGGGGACCGCGCACTGTCGGGGATCCGTGATGACGGTCTCCCCGGCCGGGACGTCCAGGGAACGGGTCTCCGGCTGTTGCGGGCAAGGGTGGAACGCCGACAGCTGCGCGTACTCCAGCCGGATCCTGACGGTGGATGCCGCGCGGCCCGCGTTCGTGATTTTGAGGGCGAAGGAGACGCGCTCCGCTTCCACCCGCGCGCACACCCGCCAGGTGATCGCTTCGGGGCCCTGGAAGGGGGAGCTGCACCGGCTGTCTTCCCCGAGGGTCCCCTTCTCCAGGCCCAGGGTCTTGGTCGCATCCGCCCGTGCCACCGGACCGCCGCCCGCAGCCTCCGAGTTCGCGGATGCGTGGCCGGGCCCGGGACCGGAACCGGAACCGGAACCGGGACCGGTTCCTGCCCCGGAAGCCCCTTCCCCGTCGGCCGGGAGGAGGAGGGCTGCGGCTGTGATCGCCGTGGCCGTGGCGGCGACGGTCAGCCCGCCGGCCAGTACCTGCAACCATCGCGGCCGGTCACGCCACAGCCGCCTGAGCCGCCTCAGCCGCTCAGGCTGCTGGTCATCCGGCGCGGTCCCGCCCGCGGCGGCGGTACGCACCTCGGAGGGGGAGGGGGCGAGAGGCTCCCCCGCGCCGACGAGCGTTGTCGCGGCGGAGTCCCGCGGGTGTTGCCCTCCGCCCTCCCCGGCCGGCTGCTGCGGATCCGTCGGGGCCCCGGCTAACGCGGACTCGGCCTTCCCGTACCCCTCCGCTGCCCGACGGCCCGTGGCGGCCGCCGCGCCCGCGGAACGCCCGAGCAGATGAGCCTGCGCCGCCACCCTCCACCCGCTCGGGTACCGGCGCTCCAACTGGGCCTGTACGAGGTCGATCCGTTCGCCGAGGCGCATCAGCCGCTGCGCGCGTACGCCCTCCAGGCCCAGGGCCCGCACGATGTCCCGGGAGACGCCCCTGCCCGGCAGGCCCGCGCCACCACTCATGACGATCCTGCGGCCGCTCAGCCATTTGGAGACCCGGGACGGGGTCACCGTCCCGTGCTTGGTCAGCTCGGTCATCCGGCCCGCGAGCTGCTGGTGCTGAACGGCCGCGATGCGACAGGCCTCCCTGACCTCCCCGGCCCACGCGTCCAGCGCGTCGCCGAACTCGTCGATCAGTTCCTCGTTCGTGCTTCCCACCCTGCAGACCCCTTCTCCGCTTGCACCCCGGCACCGGTTTGCCCAGGTCAGAGAGGTGCAAGTTGCCCTGCAACATGCACCTGCCCCGGCCCTGTCGCCTCCCGTACGCCGAGCCCGGCACTGTGATTCTGACGGCGCGGCCACCGCGTCGCCGCTCCCTCAACTCCCTTGGTCACACGAGAGGAACGCACCATGATTCGAACGAATGTCCGCAAGCGTCGGCTGGCGGGCACTGCCTTCTCCGCGGCAGCGCTGCTCGGGGCCCTGACGCCCGCCCTGCTGCCCGCCGCCCAGGCGCAGGCCGCGCCGCTCGGCAGGGCGTGTCTGTTCCAGGACAGGGAGGGCGCCGGGGGCGCCGGCCACGTGGCCTGGGCCGTCCGCGACCCGAAGGACTCCGGGCACTGGATCTGGGGCGCGACCGAGGGCCCCGCCAACGGCGTGTACATCCCGGCCGGATCCCCGAACGGCAGCTGGATCAAGGGCGGTACCTGGAAGCAGCTGCGCGGCACCATCAGCCCGGCCCGCTACGACAACTACCGGTGCATCAACACCGCCGGCGGGAACCTCGCGGCCGCGCAGCAGACGTACGGACGGATGAAGGCCAACGGTTACGCCGTGTTGACGAACAACTGCCTGACCAAGTCCCTGGAGATCTTCCGGAGCTACAGCCCCGCCCTCACCGCATCCTCGCTGCCGGACGGCAGGACGACGCCCAACCACTACTTCGAGGTCTCGCTGAACAGTGCCCGGGGCTGGGAGGCGAGCCGCTCCTACTGACGGTCCGGCCACCGCATCCACCCACGCATACGTACGAACGACACCACGAGAGGAATGACCCGCATGTGCCAGCGATGCAAGGGCGACGGCAAGTGCACCACCTGCGGCGGCTCCGGGTTCCGGGGCTGGAGCGGCGCCAAGTGTGACAGCTGCAGGGGCAGCGGCGACTGCAAGGCGTGCGACGGCCGCGGCTGACCGCAGCCGACCGGGTGGGAAGGGGCTCCGGCTTGCCCGCGCCCCCCCCCCCCCCCCCCCCCCGCCGGCTCCCAGCGCGCGCTGAGGGGCGCGGGGGGGGGTGTAGCGGCGGG
>NZ_JBHYVA010000082.1:0-3005 GCF_042750055.1 Streptomyces sp. NPDC059456 | reverse complement strand
ACCGGGGGGCGGCGCGCCGCCAGCCGCGGGCGCCCCTGGCGGGGGGGTGCCCGGCCCGCGGGGTGTGGGACGGGGATCCGGAACCCGCCCCCCCACCCCCACCCCCGGACAGGATCCTGAAGGAGGCTCATCGGTGCCCAGGTGGTTGATCATCGCGGAGGAAACGGTCACGGAGAACGGGGTGGTGACGCACCGGCAGGTCACGGTCGTTCGCCCCGTGAGCGGCAACAAGAGCAGGGAGCAGGCACTCGTAGACCTGTACACGGCGGCGCGGAGCCACGTACCCGAGTCCTTGCGGTCCACGACCCGTGTGACCGGCCGCGACGGGGACGGGTCCTTCTGGGTGCTGCCGAAGAACGCCAAGGGCAAGACCCGGGCCTCCTGCAACATCCGGCTCATCGAGCAAGTACGTCCGTGAGCAGTGCTGTCCCTTCTGCCCCGTCCGCGCACGTCGGCGATGCCGTCGTCCAGTTCCGCGCCGTCCAGCTCCGCGCCGTCCAGCTCCGCGGCGTCCCGGCCCGGAGCCGGCGGACGTCCTGGGTTCCAGCCTCGTCGGGCTGATCCGTCCCGAGCCGCCGTGGCGGGGAGGCATGGACCCTGGCGGGGCCGAGTACGGTCCCGGTCCTCGCGTGGTGGGTAGCAACCAGAACGTTCACGCACCATCCGACCACGGAAGGCGAACGACGTGACGATCACACAGGGTGGGCCGGCGGCGGCCCTGACTCTCATCAGCCCGGAACTCCGGGCCCGGCTCATCGCGGATGTCCGGGCGCAGTGGCCGGAGCTGACGGACGACCAGGGCGAACGGGGCGTGACGCAGATGGTCGCGTTCCTCGTCGCCGGCGCACGCACGCGCACCGATCTGTCCCCGTCCAGGCCCGTGGACACGTTCTGGCACGCGTTCATCGGCCGGACCCGCTCCTACAGGACGTTCTGCGACCTCGTCGCGGGCGGGTACATCGACCACGAGCCGGCCGACGCGCCCGCCCCCATCGAGCTGAAGGAGGCGGCGCGGGACCGTACCGTCGCGGCGATCACCGCCGCCGGGTTCGTGGTCGACGAGGAATTCTGGCCATCGGTGGCGGCTGACTGCTCCCAGTGCTACGCAGGGTGCAGCAACAGCCCCGCGGGTGGGCAGTAGTAGCTACGGCACCACCCCGCCCCGTCCCCGGAGCCGCTCGCGGCCCTGGGGGCGGGGCACTTGTGCAGCCCGACGGAAGAGGACAGGTGCAGGACGTATTGGCGTGGGACGTCTGGGGTCGTGACCGGCCCGCACGACGCGGAGTGAACGGCGCGGGGGAGTCAACGTGGTTCAACTGGACCACGTACCCCGATTGGGGGCCCGGAACGGAGGTACTGGGCAATGTGGGCCCCGGTAAGCGGGTGCTGGAGCTGGGGTGCGGAAGCGCCGGGAACCTGGCCCACGTGGCGACGCTCGGTGCGGAAGCAGTGGGCGTGGACATGTCCGCGGTCCAGGTCGCGCAGGCAGAGCAGCGCTGGCCCGGTCTCGAAGTCCGGCACGAGCGGGCAGAACGCTTCCTCTCTGCCGTCGACGCCCCGTATGACGTGATCTACTCCGTCTACGGGGCGTCGTGGTTCACCGACCCTGACGTGCTCCTCCCGCTCGTCCGCGAGGCGCTGAAACCCGGGGGCGTCTACGCCTTCTCGCACAATCCGCCGGCTCTCGCGGGCTGCTACGGCCCGCAGGTGTCGCAGATGAAGCCGGAGCGGGCCGGCGACGAGCCGCTGTTCGTGAAGCGGTTCGACCATGAGCCGGAGCAGTGGGAGCTGCTGCTGAAGACCGCGGGGTTCGAGGACATCAGCGCCGACATCATCCCGTCACCCGAAGGCAGGCGGCTGGGGACGCTGCTGGTAACGGCGCACGCCCCTGCCTAGCCGACCGACCGCCGGGCCCCTACTGCCCGCGGGGCTACGGCCTGCTCCCGTGCGGTCAGTGCCCTTGGACGCCTTCGGCCGGCGAAAGCAGGTGGCGGCTGGGCCCTCCGCGGCGGGATGATGCAGACATGCTCAATCTCCACCTGTTCGCCGGCAGGCAGTAGCGTGCTGCCCTACGTCCACCGCATCACCAAGTACGATCCGGCCGATCGCGATCAGCACGGCCGCTACACCGGCACCGAAGAGACGCACAGCGACCACGGCCCGGTCGAAGCCGCCCATCTCCAGGCCATCGCCGCGTTCGCGGCAGAGACCGGCATCGACCGCCTTGCCGTACGCGAACCACAGGCCGCGGCCGGATCCGGATCCGGCACCTTCGGTGCGGACCCGGCCGCCGGGGGCGACGGCGGTCTGGCGGGGCTCTTCCCGCCCGGCCGTGCGGGCTACCACGACGGCGCGCAGGTATCGCTCACCGTCGCCCTGGAACTGGTCCGCGCGATGCTGCGCGACGGCGGTGCCTGGTGCCGCCTGGAGGTGGAGGGCAGGTTCGCGGTCCACGTCGGCTGGGACCAGTACGTCTACGTCGGCAGCAGCGAGCCCTGCCCGACGGCGGTGGCCCGTACCCGCGCACTCGGACTGTTCCCCGAACCACTGGAAGTCTCCCCCTACGACGCCGAGTTCGACGAGCCGGGCGTGCGGCGGCCGGCCGATGACGTCTTCTGGGCCCGTGTGGGCTGGTTCCTCGGGTCGCGCCAGGCGCTGCTCCTGGAGGAGCGCCACGTCGGCAACGCCGCCCGCTGGCACCGACTCGAAGCCCACTCCCTCGACGCGGTCCGCGCCCGGCTGGCTCCCCGATCCCGGCTGGCCGTCTGGCCCGACCTCTCGACCGATGTCGGCGCCGTGCTCGCGGATCTTCCGGAGGAGGGACTGATCGAGCTCGTCTGGGAGGACGAGTACGGGCGGATCGCGAGCATCGTCGCCGACTCGGACTCGGACTCGGACGCCGACTCCGGTCCCGGCTCCGGCTCCGACGCCGGCTCCGACGCCGGCTCCGACGCCGGCTCCGACGCCGGCGCCGGCCCCGGCTCCGGCTCCGGCTCCGGCGAGAC
>NZ_JBHYVA010000081.1:13741-18998 GCF_042750055.1 Streptomyces sp. NPDC059456 | reverse complement strand
GCGGGGCGCGCGCCCCCCCCCCCCCCCCCCCGCCTCCCCCCCTCCGCCCGCGGGGGGGCTTCAACCCCGGGCACGGGGGCCGCCTACCCCAGCGTGGCCCGCCAGTCGTTGCTCGTGTGCCAGTGGCCGGGCGGGTACTCGAACCGGGTCTCGCCGAGCAGGACGAAACCCGCCGCACGGCAGACCGCGTTGGACGCCGCGTGGTCGACGGACGGGAACGCGTGGAGGTGGCGGCGCGTTCCGTGGTCCCGGGCATGGGCGACGAGCGCGCGGGCCGCCCGCGCGGCGAGACCGCGGCCCTGGAACTCGGGCAGGATGCCCCAGCCGGTCTCGTAGACCTCCTCGCCGTTGCGGACCCGCTCCCAGAAGCCGATGCTGCCCACGCTCTCGCCTTCCGCGACGACCCGGAACATCCGCCCGGCCGCCGGTTCGCGGGCACTGAGCGCGAGATACCGCGCATGCCGCTCCTCGAGCTTGGCACCGCTCTCCGGGCCGCCGAGATGCGCGGTCATCACCGGCTCGTTCTTGCGCAGCAGCAACCAGAAGTCGCCCTCGGCCCAGGGCTCGAGGCTCAGAGAATCATCCATGCACCCACGCTAAACGCCACCCGCCACCCGCTGCCGCCCGCCGGCCCGGGCGGCGGCCGCCGTGCCGCTAGATGTCGCGGAAGATCTCGATCTGGGCGCCGACCGAGTTGAGGCGTTCGGCCAGTTCCTCGTAGCCGCGGTTGATGACGTAGACGTTGCGGAGCACCGAGGTGCCCTCCGCCGCCATCATCGCCAGGAGGACGACCACGGCCGGGCGCAGGGCCGGCGGGCACATCATTTCCGCCGCGCGCCAGCGGGTGGGGCCCTCGACCAGGACGCGGTGGGGGTCCAGGAGCTGGAGGCGGCCGCCGAGGCGGTTCAGGTCCGTCAGGTAGATGGCCCGGTTGTCGTACACCCAGTCGTGGATCAGGGTCTGGCCCTGGGCCGCGGCCGCGATCGCCGCGAAGAACGGGACGTTGTCGATGTTCAGCCCGGGGAACGGCATCGGGTGGATCTTGTCGATCGGGGCTTCGAGCTTCGAGGGGCGGACCGTCAGGTCGACCAGGCGGGTGCGGCCGTTGTCGGCCGTGTACTCCGCGGAGCGGTCGTGGTCCAGGCCCATCTCCTCCAGCACCGCGAGTTCGATCTCCATGAACTCGATCGGGACCCGGCGGATCGTCAGCTCCGACTCCGTGACCACCGCGGCGGCGAGCAGGCTCATCGCCTCGACCGGGTCCTCGGAGGGGGAGTAGTCCACGTCCACGTCGATGTTCGGGACGCCGTGGACGGTGAGGGTGGTCGTGCCGACGCCCTCGACCCGGACGCCGAGGGCCTCCAGGAAGAAGCACAGGTCCTGGACCATGTAGTTGGAGGAGGCGTTGCGGATGACCGTGACGCCGTCGTGCCGGGCGGCGGCCAGCAGGGCGTTCTCGGTGACGGTGTCCCCGCGCTCGGTCAGCACGATCGGGCGGCCCGGCGAGACTCCCGCCTCGACCTTCGCGTGGTAGATGCCCTCGGTCGCGGTGATGTCCAGGCCGAAGCGGCGCAGGGCGATCATGTGCGGCTCGATGGTGCGCGTGCCGAGGTCGCAGCCGCCGGCGTACGGCAGGCGGAACTGGTCCATGCGGTGCAGCAGCGGGCCCAGGAACATGATGATGCTCCGGGTGCGGCGGGCCGCGTCCGCGTCCATGGCGTCCATGTCGAGGCGCGCCGGCGGGACGATCTCCAGGTCCACGCCGTCGTTGATCCAGCGGGTGCGGACGCCGATGGAGTTCAGGACTTCGAGGAGGCGGTAGACCTCCTCGATGCGGGCGACCCGGCGCAGCACGGTGCGGCCCTTGTTGAGCAGCGTGGCGCACAGCAGCGCCACGCACGCGTTCTTGCTCGTCTTGACGTCGATGGCGCCGGACAGCCGGCGGCCACCGACGACGCGCAGGTGCATCGGGCCCGCGTAGCCCAGAGAGACGATCTCGCTGTCGAGAGCTTCACCGATTCGGGCGATCATCTCAAGGCTGATGTTCTGGTTTCCGCGCTCGATCCGGTTCACGGCGCTCTGGCTGGTGCCGAGCGCGTCCGCGAGCTGACTCTGCGTCCAGCCCCGGTGCTGACGGGCGTCACGGATGAGCTTGCCGATGCGTACGAGGTAGTCGTCTGCCATGGATGCACCGTATCTCAGATATGAGATGACTCCTGCTTCGGGTGTGGCAGACGGGTGTTACGGGCCGTCAGCTCCACCCGGAGCTTCTCTGCATCTCGCTGATTACGGACATCTACCCCTTTGTCTGCATCGGCTAACCGATGTCACCCGTCAGTGGCCGCAGGCGTGGTGCCGGCCGCCGTGGACCGCCGTGTACGACGCCGGGCGCGCGGCCCCGGCGGCACGGGTGAGGGCGGTCGCCGCCGCCCGGCCCGCCTGCGAGTCCGCGTCGTGGACGACCCGGCCGCCGACCAGGGTCATCCGTACGCCCGTCCCGCTGATGTCCGCCACCGGACAGCGGGTCACATCCCGGTCCAGCAGCACCAGGTCCGCCGCCTTGCCCGGCTCCACCGTCCCCGTCAGCCCCTCCTGCTTCAGCTGCCACGCCGTCCCGGCCGTGTGCATCCGCAGGGCCGACGTACGGCTCAGTCCCTCCTGTTCGCGGTACAGCTCGCCCGAGCCGAACGCGCCCTGCCGGTCGACCGCGGTCCGCAGCTGGTTCCACACCTGGAGCGCGTCCACCGGCCAGTCCGATCCGCCGGTCAGCCGGGCCCCCGCCCGCTCCAGGCTGCGCGCCGGGTACATCCACCGGTGGCGCCCGGGGCCGATGTACGGGAGCAGCGCGTCCATCGTCCAGGTGTCCTGCGCCGCCCACTGGAGCTGCATGCACGCCGCCACGCCCAGCTGCGCGAAGCGCCGCAGGTCCGCCGGGTCCACCAGCTGCAGATGGGCGATGGTGTTGCGCGGGTCCCGCAGACCGGTCACCCGGCGGGCGTACGCGTACCCGTCCAGGGCCGTGCGCACCGCCCGGTCGCCCAGCCCGTGGGCGTGCAGCTGCCAGCCGGCCCGGTTGAACGCCACCGTCAGCCGGCCGTAGTCCGCCGCCGAGGTGTACAGCTCGCCGCGGTTCGCGGTCGGCTTGCCGTTCCCGTCCAGGTAGGGCTCCAGCAGCGCGGCCGTCTGCGCCGGGTACTCGATGACCCCGTCCAGGAACACCTTGACCGTCCCGAACCGCAGCCCGCGCACCCCCTCGAACTCCGTGCGCAGCCCGCGCGCGTACGCCAGCGCCCCCGCCGGGTCCTTGGTCTGCTCCGCGTCCAGCCGGATCGCCGGCACGATCCGCTGCGGCAGCCTCCCCGCCGCCGCCAGGGCCTGGTAGAGCTCCAGCTCGTGCCGTCCGACCAGGGCGTCCATCATCGTGGTGACCCCGGACGCGGCCGCCAGCCCCAGCACCTTCGCGCAGGCCGCGACCAGTTCGGCCCGGGAGGGCTCCGGGACGTGCCGCTGCACCAGGTCCTGCGCGTCGTCCTTCAGGACGCCCGTCGGCTGCCCGTCCGCGCCCTTCACGATCCGGCCGCCGACCGGGTCCGGGGTGGCGGCGGTGATCCCGGCGATCTCCAGGGCCCGCCGGTTCACCCAGAGGTTGTGCCCGTCCCCGCCGACCAGCGCGACCGGTCTGCGGGTCTCCAGCGCGTCCAGCATCGAGTGGTGCGGCACGCTCCCGGTCGGCAGCAGCCCGACGGGGTTCCAGTCCTCCACCACCAGCCAGCGGTCCGGCTCGGCGCCCGCGCCGCCGGTGTCGGTGAGGAATCCGGTCAGCAGTTCCCGGAGCTCGGGCAGGGTGGTCTCCGCCCCCTCCAGCGAGGGCCGCAGGGACCGGTCGCCGGCGCCCAGCGGGTGCACGTGCCCGTCGTGGATGCCGCTCATGACCGTGTTGCCGCGCGCGTCGACGACCTCGGTGTCCCGCCCGACGTGCCGGCGCACCGCCGAACCGCTCCCCGTGGCCAGGACCTTCCCGTCCCGGCCGACCGCCACCGCCTCCACCGGAGCCCCGCCGCCGCCGGTCCCGGTGAACACCCGGGCGTTGTGGATGACCAGGGCGGCCGAACCGCGTCCGCCGGACGTGGCCGCGGCGGCCGCCGGGCCCGCACCCAGCAGGCCCGCCGCGCCCGCCGCCCCGGCGGCCGCCAGCAGCCCGCGGCGGGAGAGGGGGGAGCGGGCGGGGGAAGCGGAGGGGGACGGGGAACGGGACGAGGAAGGGGAGGAAGAACGGGAAGAAGAGGTCATGGCCACTCCAAACGTCGGTGTGGCCAGGACACTGTTTGATTAACCCCTTAACCAGAACCCGTCGCCGCCGACGAAATCCGCACCGCCGTCCGTACGATGACCCCGTGCCCGGGCCCGGACCGACCATCGCCGACATCGCGCGCGCCGCGGAGGTCTCCACCGCGACCGTCTCGCACGCGCTGGGCGGCACCGGCCGCGTCGGCGAGTCCACCCGCCGGCGGGTCCGCGAGGTCGCGGCCGCCCTCGGGTACAGCGCCCGTCGCGGCCCCCGCACCCGTACGCTCGGCCTCGCCGTCACCACGTACGCGGGCTCCGCCTGGAACTACGTCGAGATCGCCTACTTCTCCCGGCTGCTGACCGCCGCCACCGCGGCCGCCCACGCCCGCGGCTACGCCCTCACCGTGCTGCCCGCCGACCGGGGCGCCGAACCGCTGTGGCACACCCTCGCCGTCGACGGGATGCTGCTGCTCGACAGCCCGGCCGGCGACCCGGTGCTGCGCGCCCTGCGGGCCCGCGGCCTGCCGGTGGTCTTCGACGGCCGTCCCCCGGAGCCCCGGCCGGGGGACGTGTGGGTGGACAACGACCACGAGGCCACCACCCGCGAGGTCCTCGACCACCTCGCCGCCTGCGGGGCCCGCCGGATCGCGCTGCACTCCGCGTACGGCCGGGAGTACTACACCGGGGCCGTCACCTCGGCCTACGCCCGCTGGTGCGCCGAGCGCGGGGCGGCCCCGCTGGTGGTCCCCTTCGACCCCGACGACACCGCCGGGCACGCGTTCGACGCCGTGTTCGCCGCGCCCGGCGCGCGCCCCGACGCCGTGTACTGCGTGTACGACCCCGGCGGCCGCCCGGTGCAGGGGGGGGCGGCCCCGCCCCGCGCGGGGGGGAACCCCCCCGGGGCGGGGGGGTGGGCGGGCGAGGGCCACCCCGCACCGGGGGGGCGCCCCACCGGGGGGCCCCCGCCCCG
>NZ_JBHYVA010000081.1:0-13731 GCF_042750055.1 Streptomyces sp. NPDC059456 | reverse complement strand
CCGCGCGCGCGGCCGCGGCCCCGCGGGCGCCCCCGCCCCGCGCCGCGGCCGAGGGGCGGGGGCGCGGCGCCCCCGCCGCGCGCGCCGGGCGCGCGCCCCCCCCCCCCCGCCCGGCACGGGCTGCGGATACCCGGGCAGCTGCGGCTGGTCTGCGCGAGCGAGGACCCCTCGTACGCGGCGGGCGACCCGGCGGTGAGCACCGTGACCCTGCGTCCCGAGGTGATCGGGGAGAGGGCCGTCGACGCGCTGGTCGCCCTGCTGGAGTCCCCGCGGGGCGCGCCGCCGGGCCAGCTGACCGTGCCCGCGGCGCTCGCCGTGCGTACGTCATCGCTGGCCGTGCCCCCGGCCGGGCGGAGGGGCTCCGTGTGATGTGGCCCATGCCGTGCATGACCAGGGCGCGGCAATGCACTAGAGTTATCTCGACATCGAGATATCTGCCGAAGGCGTACCGCAGCCGCCCCTGCTGGTAAGGCTCACCTAACTTAGCCTTACCTTAGCGGATTGGCCACAGGGCGTGGCGGCAGGATTGCGGTAAAACGCGCGAATTTCATGCATGAAGGAGACTGTCGTGTCGGCGAACAGCTTCGACGCCCGCAGCACGCTGCAGGTGGGCGACGAGTCGTACGAGATCTTCCGGCTGGACAAGGTCGAAGGCGCTGCCCGCCTTCCCTACAGCCTGAAGGTGCTGCTGGAGAACCTGCTCCGCACCGAGGACGGCGCGAACATCACCGCCGACCACATCCGGTCGCTCGGGAACTGGGACTCGCAGGCCCAGCCCAGCGAGGAGATCCAGTTCACGCCGGCCCGCGTGATCATGCAGGACTTCACCGGCGTCCCCTGCGTCGTGGACCTCGCCACCATGCGCGAGGCCGTGAAGGCGCTCGGCGGCGACCCGGCGAAGATCAACCCGCTCTCGCCCGCCGAGATGGTCATCGACCACTCGGTCATCGCCGACAAGTTCGGCACGAAGGACGCCTTCGCGCAGAACGTCGAGCTGGAGTACGGCCGCAACAAGGAGCGCTACCAGTTCCTGCGCTGGGGCCAGACCGCCTTCGACGACTTCAAGGTCGTCCCCCCGGGCACCGGCATCGTCCACCAGGTCAACATCGAGCACCTGGCCCGCACGGTCATGGTCCGGGGCGGCCAGGCGTACCCCGACACCCTCGTCGGCACCGACTCGCACACCACCATGGTCAACGGCCTGGGCGTGCTGGGCTGGGGCGTCGGCGGCATCGAGGCCGAGGCCGCGATGCTCGGCCAGCCGGTCTCCATGCTGATCCCGCGCGTCGTCGGCTTCAAGCTGACCGGCGAGCTGCCCACCGGCACCACCGCCACCGACCTCGTGCTGACCATCACCGAGATGCTCCGCAAGCACGGCGTCGTCGGCAAGTTCGTCGAGTTCTACGGTGAGGGCGTCGCCGCCACCTCGCTCGCGAACCGCGCCACCATCGGCAACATGTCGCCGGAGTTCGGCTCCACCGCCGCGATCTTCCCGATCGACGGCGAGACCCTGAAGTACCTGCGCCTGACCGGCCGCGACGCCCAGCAGGTCGCGCTCGTCGAGGCGTACGCCAAGGAGCAGGGCCTGTGGCTGGACCCGGCCGCCGAGCCTGACTTCTCCGAGAAGCTGGAGCTCGACCTCTCCACGGTCGTCCCCTCCATCGCCGGCCCGAAGCGCCCGCAGGACCGCATCATCCTGGCCAACGCCGCCGAGCAGTTCGCGCAGGACGTGCGCAACTACGTCAGCGAGGACGAGGAGGCCGGCAAGGAGTCCTTCCCGGCGTCCGACGCCCCGGCCGCCGCCAACGGCGTGCCGACCCGCCCGACCCAGGTCACCCTGGCCGACGGCACCTCCTTCGAGATCGACCACGGCGCCGTCACCGTCGCCGCGATCACCTCCTGCACCAACACCTCGAACCCCTACGTCATGGTCGCCGCGGCGCTCGTGGCCAAGAAGGCGGTCGAGAAGGGCCTGTCCCGCAAGCCGTGGGTCAAGACCACCCTGGCCCCGGGCTCGAAGGTCGTCACCGACTACTTCGACAAGGCCGGCCTGACCCCGTACCTCGACAAGATGGGCTTCAACCTCGTCGGGTACGGCTGCACCACCTGCATCGGCAACTCCGGTCCGCTGGACGAGGAGATCTCGAAGGCGATCAACGAGCACGACCTCGCGGTCACCTCGGTCCTCTCGGGCAACCGCAACTTCGAGGGCCGCATCAACCCCGACGTCAAGATGAACTACCTGGCCTCCCCGCCGCTGGTCGTCGCGTACGCCATCGCGGGCTCCATGAAGGTGGACATCACCAAGGACGCCATCGGCACCGACACCGAGGGCAAGCCGGTCTTCCTCCAGGACATCTGGCCGTCCGAGGCCGAGGTCAACGACGTCGTGGCGAACGCCATCGGCGAGGACATGTTCAGCAAGTCCTACCAGGACGTCTTCGCGGGCGACGCCCAGTGGCAGGCGCTGTCGATCCCGACCGGCAACACCTTCGAGTGGGACCCGCAGTCCACCTACGTCCGCAAGCCCCCCTACTTCGAGGGCATGACGATGGAGACCACCCCGGTCTCCGACATCGCCGGCGCGCGCGTGCTGGCGAAGCTGGGTGACTCGGTCACCACCGACCACATCTCCCCGGCCGGTGCGATCAAGGCCGACACCCCGGCCGGCAAGTACCTCACCGAGCACGGCGTCGAGCGCCGCGACTTCAACTCGTACGGTTCCCGCCGCGGCAACCACGAGGTCATGATCCGCGGTACGTTCGCCAACATCCGCCTGCGCAACCAGATCGCGCCGGGCACCGAGGGCGGCTTCACCCGCGACTTCACCGTCGAGGGCGCGCCGGTCGCGTTCATCTACGACGCCTCGCAGAACTACCAGGCCGCCGGCATCCCGCTGGTCATCCTGGCGGGCAAGGAGTACGGCTCCGGCTCGTCCCGCGACTGGGCCGCCAAGGGCACCGCCCTGCTCGGCGTCAAGGCCGTCATCGCCGAGTCGTACGAGCGCATCCACCGCTCGAACCTGATCGGCATGGGCGTGCTCCCGCTCCAGTTCCCGGAGGGCGCCTCGGCCGCCTCCCTGGGCCTCACCGGCGAGGAGACCTTCTCCTTCACCGGTGTGGAGGAGCTGAACAACGGCACCACCCCGCGCACCGTCAAGGTCACCACCGACACCGGTGTGGAGTTCGACGCGGTCGTCCGCATCGACACCCCGGGTGAGGCGGACTACTACCGCAACGGCGGCATCATGCAGTACGTGCTCCGCAACCTCATCCGAGGCTGACGGTCTCAGCACCACCAAAGGGCCGTATCCCCGTTAAGGGGGTACGGCCCTTCCGCCTTTTCCGGCCGGGCCCAGGTTTCGGGGAGGTCTCAACTCGGAAAAGCTGACAGGCAACCGTGTGCATGATCTTGCTCACACGAGCGGAAGTGGACTATACCTGTGCCCGTCCGGATCACCGCGGTACGCGCGGTACCGGACCGGGGGACGGCGGGGACCTGCGGCGATGTCCGTATGCGCGGTGACCACGTGCATTCGTCGAGTCCCGACCTCCTTCACACTTCTGACGAAGGCGAGGACATGAGCATGGGATCCACTGGTGAGGGCCTCGGCCGCCGTGACCTGATCAAGCGCTCCGCAGCGCTGGGACTGATCTCGGTGCCCACGATGAGCTTCCTGTCCGCCTGCGCCTCCGGCGGTGGGGACACCTCGACGAAGGGGCCGGACAAGGGGGCGGTGACCAAGGAGAACCCGTTCGGCGTCGCCAAGGGCGGCAAGCTCGACGTCGTCGTCTTCAAGGGCGGCTTCGGCGACGACTACGCGAAGGCCTGGGAGGCCGCCTTCGACAAGAAGTGGGGCACCGCCAGCTCCCACCTGGGCACCCAGGAGATCGCCGCCAAGCTCCAGCCCCGCTTCAACGGCGGCAACCCGCCGGACGTCATCGACGACTCGGGCGCCCAGCAGATCAAGGTGGACGTCCTCGCCAAGGGCGGCCAGCTCGCCGATCTCACCCCGGTCCTCGACGCACCCTCGCTCGACGACCCGGGCAAGAAGGTCCGGGACATGCTCATCCCCGGCACCGTCGAACAGGGCACCCAGGGCGGCAAGTTCGTCGCCCTCTACTACGTCTACACCGTCTACGGGTTCTGGTACTCGGGCAAGCTCTTCAAGGAGAAGGGCTGGACCGAGCCGAAGACCTGGGACGAGTTCCTCGACATCTGCGCCAAGGCCAAGGCGGCCGGCATCGGCGGACTCGCCCACCAGGGCAAGTACCCGTACTACATCAACGTCGTCATCATGGACCTGATCGCCAAGAAGGGCGGTCTGGAGGCCATGAAGGCCATCGACAACCTGGAGCCCAACGCCTTCGAGGGCAACCCCGCCGCCCTCGCCGCCGTCGAGGCCGTCTACGAGGTCGTCGAGAAGGACCTGCTGATGGCCGGCACCAACGGCCTCACCCACACGGAGTCCCAGACCGCCTGGAACCAGTACAAGGCCGCCTTCATCCCCTCCGGCTCCTGGCTGGAGAACGAGCAGCTCAAGCAGACCCCCGAAGACTTCGACATGAAGTTCCTGCCGGTGCCCGTCCTCGCCGACAGCAAGCTGCCCTTCGAGGCCATCCGGGCCGGGGCGGGCGAGCCCTTCATCGTCCCGGAGAAGGCCGCCAACAAGGCCGGCGGCCTGGAGTTCCTCCGCTCGATGCTGTCCCGCGAATGGTCGACCCTCTTCGCCCAGCAGGCCAACTCGCTCACCGTGGTCAAGGACGGCGTCGACCCGAACGTGAAGCTGCGCCCGGGCACGGCCTCGGCGGTCGCGGCCGTCAAGACCGCCGGATCGAACACCTTCAACTACCTGTACCCCGACTGGTACAGCGAAATGGACACCGAGATCCAGAACGCGTCCAATGAGCTGATGGCCAAGCGGATCCAGCCAAAGGAATGGATCAAGCGGGCCCAGGCTGCGGTAGACAAGGCTGCCAAGGACCCGAACGCCAAGAACAACCACCGCAGCTGACATACGTCCAAGGGGCGGACACCATGAGCCAAGTAGCCCGGGGCAGGGGACGGACCGGCTTCATCGCCGGATTCCTGGTCCTGCCGCTCGCGCTGTACCTGACTTTCGTCATCTGGCCGTACATCCAGACCTTCGGCTACTCCTTCACCAACTGGTCGGGACAGTCGCCCACGTTCGATTTCGTCGGCCTGGACAACTACGCGGCCCTGATGAAGGACGAGGTCTTCCGCGGCGCCCTGTGGCACAACCTGCTGCTCCTGGTGTTCGTCCCGACCGTCACCATCCTGCTGGCCCTCTTCTTCGCCTTCATGGTGAACGCGGGAGGGCGCAGCGGGGCGGGCGGGGTGCGCGGCGTCCGCGGCTCCTCCGTCTACAAGATCGTCTACTTCTTCCCGCAGGTCCTGTCCCTCGCCATCCTCGCGGTGCTGTTCGGCGCCGTCTACCGCAGCGACGAGGGCGGCCTGCTGAACGGATTCCTCGCCAAGCTGGGCCTGGTCGACCCGGCCCACCCCGTCGAATGGCTCAACCAGCCGGACCTCGTGCTGTGGTGCCTGCTCCTGGTGGTGGTCTGGCACGGAGTCGGCTTCTACCTGGTGCTCTTCTCGGCCGCCATGCAATCCGTACCCAAGGACATCTACGAGGCCGCCCTGCTCGACGGCGCCGGGCGCGCCCAGACCTTCCTCAAGGTCACGCTGCCGCTGCTGTGGGACTCCGTACAGACCTCCGCGGTCTACCTCGGCATCGCAGCGATGGACATGTTCGTCCTGGTGTCGACCATGACTTCCGGCCAGTTCGGCGGCGGGCCCGACCACCACAGCGAGGTCATGGCCACGGTGCTGATGCGCAACTTCCTCTACTTCGGCAAGAGCGGCTACGCCTGCGCCATGGGCGTCGTCATGCTCCTCCTGACCATGATCCTCTCCATCGTCACGCTGCGCGCCACCCGCCGCGAGCGCATCGAGTTCTGAGAGGAGCTCCCCGATGACTGCAGAGTCCACAGTGATCAAGGCGCCGGGCGAGGCCTCGGCCGAGCGGTCCGGCGTCAGCGGGCGCCCCGAGGACGGGGCGAAGCCCGCCTCCGACGGCGTGGTGCTGAACGTCTTCTCGCACGGGTTCCTCGCCGTCTGGGCGATACTGATCGTCCTGCCCCTGATCTGGCTGGCGCTCGGCTCGTTCAAGACCGACGCCCAGATCGGCGGATCGGCCCTCAGCTGGCCCTCCAACTGGCACTTCGACGCCTTCTCGCGGGCCTGGGACAAGGGCATCGGCGACTACTTCGCCCACACGCTGATCGTGATGGTGTTCTCGGTCCCGCTGACCATGCTGCTCGGCTCGATGGCGGCGTACGTCCTGGCCCGCTACCCCTTCCCGGGGAACCGGCTCTTCTACTACTTCTTCGTCAGCGGGGCCATGTTCCCCGTTTTCCTCGCGCTCGTCCCGCTGTTCTTCATGGTCAAGCGCCTGGACATGCTCAACACGTACCAGGGTCTGATCCTGGTGTACGTGGCCTACTCGATGCCCTTCACCGTGTTCTTCATGCACTCGTTCTTCCGCACGCTGCCGACGGCCGTGCACGAGGCGGCGGTGATCGACGGGGCCTCCGACACCCGGATCTTCTTCCAGGTGATGCTGCCGATGGCCAAGCCCGGTCTGATCAGCGTCGGGATATTCAATGTCCTGGGCCAGTGGAACCAGTACATCCTGCCCTCCGTGCTGATGCAGCCGCAGACCGGATCGGACCCCGAGCGCTACATGCTCACCCAGGGCCTGATCCAGCTGCAGTACCAGATGGGGTACGAGACGGACCTGCCCGTGCTGTTCGCGGGCGTGACCATCGCGATGATCCCGATGCTGGTGGTCTACCTGTCCTTCCAGCGGCAGATCCAGGCAGGCCTGACCTCCGCCACCCTCAAGTAGTCCCCTCGGACCCCGCCGTCAGGCGGCGTCCTGCACGACCGACCAGCCGACCGCCGAGACGGACGGGTCGAGCGAGAGGTTGCTGACCGCCTCCTCCAGCATCCGGCCCCCCGCCGACCCCTCGGCGGTCAGCAGCGCGGCCACCGTCACCAGGCCGGCCTTCGGGCCGTCCTGGCTGCGGATCGAGCGCAGCGTGTAGCCCGGCCGGCCCAGTGCGTCGACCAGCCGGTGGCGGATGTGGGCCTCCTCCGCCTCCAGGCACACGGCCTCGAAGTGGAAGTCGGCGGCCACCTCCGCCCCGCCGCCCGGCTTGCGGTCCAGGCGCCGGCCCAGCGGGCGCAGGACGAGGTTGGCCCCGACCACGCCCGCCGTCCCGAAGGCCGCCAGGACGAACATCCCGGTGCCGGCCAGGCAGCCCACGGCCGCCGAACACCACAGGGTGGCGGCCGTGTTCAGCCCCCGTACGCTCAGGCCCTCGCGCATGATCACGCCGGCGCCGAGGAAGCCGATCCCCGAGACGATCTGGGCCGCGACCCGGGAGCCGTCGTACTGGACCTCGGAGACGGCGCCGATGAACCCGTACTGCGAGAGCAGCACGAACAGCGCGGCGCCGCCCGCCACCAGGGCGTTGGTCCGCAGCCCGGCCATCCGCGCCCGCCACTGCCGTTCCAGGCCGATGACGGCGCCGAAGCCGAGCGCGGCGGCGAGGTGCCCGGCCATCTCCCATTCGTCGAGCAGCACCGGGCCACCCCCTTCTTTCCGTGTCTTCGGGTCCCTCCGGCTCCGGCCCCTAGAGCCAGGTGCCGAACCTGCGGATGTACAGGGTCTTCAGGAGCTGCGTGAGCGTGCAGTACGCCAGCAGCACGCCGATCAGCCACGGGAAGTAGCCCGCCGGCAGGGCCGTGAAGCCCAGCGAGGGAGCCAGCGGCGAGAAGGGCAGGTACAGCCCGGTCAGCACCGCGAGCACGGTCATCACCATCACCGGCCAGGAGGCGCGGGACTGGATGAAGGGGATCTTCCGGGTACGGATCATGTGGACGACCAGGGTCTGCGAGAGCAGTCCCTCGATGAACCAGCCGGACTGGAACAGCGACTGCTCGGCCGCGCTGTCGGCGCCGAACACGTTCCACATGATCACGAACATCGCGATGTCGAAGATCGAGCTGATCGGGCCGATGCAGACCATGAACCGGCCGATGCCCCCGGCGTCCCAGTTGCGGGGCTTCCTCAGGTACTCCTCGTCCATCCGGTCCCACGGCGTCGCCAGCTGGGCGATGTCGTAGACCAGGTTCTGCACCAGCAGCATGATCGCGAGCATCGGCTGGAAGGGGATGAACGCGCTCGCCACCAGGACCGAGAAGACGTTGCCGAAGTTCGACGAGGCCGTCATCTTGATGTACTTGATGGTGTTTCCGAAGGTGGTCCGGCCCTGGATCACGCCCTGCTCCAGGACGGTCAGGTCCTTCTCCAGCAGGATGATGTCCGCAGACTCCTTGGCGATGTCGACGGCGGTGTCGACGGAGATGCCGACGTCCGCGTCGCGCAGCGCGGCGGCGTCGTTGATGCCGTCCCCGAGGAAGCCGACGGTGTGCCCGTCGGCCTGCAGGGCCCGTACGATGCGGGCCTTCTGGACCGGGTTGACCTTGGCGAAGACCGTCGTACGGGCGGCCAGCGCGCGCAGCGCCGCCCCGTCGAGGGCGTCGGTCTCGGATCCGGTCACCACGCGCCCGACGTCGAGGCCCACGTCCGCGCAGACCCGGGCGGCCACCAGGTCGTTGTCGCCGGTGACCACTTTGACCGCGATGCCCTTGTCGGCCAGGGCCCGCAGGGCCCGGGCGGCGTCGGCCTTCGGCGGGTCGAGGAAGGCGAGGAAGCCGACCAGGGTCAGCCCGTCCTCGTCCGCGACGGAGTAGGTCTGGCGCGGGGTGTCCATCGTGCGGGTGGCGACGGCGAGGACGCGCAGTCCCTCGCGGTTGTTGTCCTGGGCCGTGCGCACGACGCGGCTGCGCAGCCGCTCGGTGAGTTCGACCCGCTCACCCCGATCCCGCAGGTGCGTGCAGAGGTCCAGGACCTCTTCCACGGCACCCTTGGTGATCATGATGTGCTCGGGGCGGCCGAGGTCTCCCACGACGCCCCTGCGGTCCAGGACCACGGACATCCGGCGGCGGGCGAAGTCGAAGGGGATCTCGTCGACCATCGAGAACCGTGCGTCGACGACAACCTCCTCGGCCTCGTCCACGCGGTCGATGACCGCCTGGTCCATCAGGTTCCGCAAGCCGGTCTGGAAGTGGGCGTTGAGGTAGCCGTACTCCAGGACCTCGCCGTCCTCGTCGCCGTGCACGTCCAGGTGGCGGTCCAGGACGATCCGGTCCTCGGTGAGGGTGCCGGTCTTGTCCGTGCAGAGCACGTCCATGGCGCCCAGGTTCTGGATCGCGTTGAGCCGCTTGACGACGACCTTGCGCTTCGACAGGGCGACCGCGCCGCGCGCCAGGTTGGCGGAGACGACCATCGGCAGCATCTCGGGGGTCAGACCGACCGCGACGGCGATGCCGAACAGGAAGGCCTCGTCCCAGTCGCCCTTGGTGAGGCCGTTGACCGCGAACACCACCGGGACCATGACCAGCATGAAGCGGATCAGCAGGAAGCTGACCCTGCGCACGCCGTTGTCGAAGTTGGTCTGCGGGCGCTCGCCGACCAGCGAGCCGGCCATCGAGCCGAACCAGGTCCCGGCGCCGGTGGCGACGACCACGCCGGTGGCGGTGCCGGAGGTGACCGACGTCCCCATCAGGGCCAGGTTGTCCGCTTCGACCGGGTCGGTCGTCGCGCACTGGCCGAGGTCCTCGGCGACGGCGGTCTGCCCGGCGGACCGCGGGAGGAGGTCGGCCTTGGCGACCGGCAGGGACTCGCCGGACAGCGCGGCCTGGCCGACCATCAGGTCCTTGGAGGTGATGAGCCGCAGGTCGGCCGGGATCAGGTCGCCGGCGGCCAGCTTGACCACGTCGCCCGGGACCACCTGGTCCATGGGCACCTCGAAGGTGGCCGGGGCCGAGCCGCCGCCGGCCCGGCGCTGCACCGCGCAGGTGGTCGTGACGAGCCTCTTCAGCGCGTCGGCGGCGCGGCCCGAGCGGAACTCCTGCCAGAAGCGCAGCAGCCCGCTGACCGCCACCATCACGGAGAGGATGACGACGCCCGGGTCGGCCGGGTCCTGCCACCACATGACGGCGGCCAGGAAGACCAGGACGGCGATGAACGGGTTCCAGAACGCCTTCGCCAGCCGGAGCCACCAGCGCGGGGCGCGCTCGTGGGCGACGACGTTGGCGCCGTGCCGCTCCAGGCGCAGCGCCGCCTCGGCGTGCGTGAGGCCGCTGCGGGTGGCGGAGAGCTCCTGGAGGACCTGGGCGCCGGGGCGGGCGCTGAACCCGGCGAGCCGCTCGCCGGCGAGCCGGGTACGGGTCTCCAGCTCGGCGGCCCGGCGCTCGCGGCGGCCCTTGCCCGGCGGCGCGAGCCTGGTCGGGGTACGGGGGGTGAGCATGGTCATGGCGAATACCTCCCTCCACGTCGTCCGGGCAGCGCGGAGCCGCGCGGTCACGTGGAGTGATCGTGGATCGGCGCGGGGCGGCGCGGAGCGCCGTCGGGCACGCCGAAGGGCATGGATGGCGCACGCCCCGCGGACGGGCCGGGCATGCGGAGGGAAAGGGGGAGTGAAGGGGGCGCAGAACCGCACGGGGCAGCGGGCAGCCGCGGCCGAGCGGCGTCGTGCCGCGGCCGTGCGCACTCAGGGAGGGACCGGCTGATCCGGGTCAGCCGGCGAGAGCGCTGCGAGGACTTCGGTCGGGACTCATCCCGAACACCTCCTCGCGTAGCGCTGTCATGACGGGGCGCCCGTCCGGCCGGAAAGGCCGCAGAGGACCGGCGCCTCAGCGACCGTAACACGATCAGGAGGGATGTCTCTCATACTTATGACCGGAAGTGGCCGTTTCGTTCCGTGTCAGCCTCTTGACGTCTGGAAGGCCAAAGGCTCGACTTAAGGTTCACAAGTTGGAGAGACGCCGGGGTCTCGGAGCACCAAGCCGCGACGCCGGCTCGGGGGGCGACGGTCGGCCGTCGCTAATGGGCAGGAGTGGATGAGTCGTGCAGACTCCCGGATCGCAGTCTTCACTGCACCGCGCGAATCTCGAACGGGTCGTGCGGGCCGTGCGGCTCGCCGGTTCGCTGACCCAGGCGGAGATCGCCCGGTCCACCGGACTGTCGGCCGCCACGGTCTCCAACATCGTCCGCGAGCTCAAGGACGGTGGGACCGTCGAGGTCACGGACACCTCGGCGGGCGGCCGGCGGGCGCGCAGCGTCTCGCTCAGCGGTGACGCGGGCATCGTGATCGGCGTGGACTTCGGCCACACCCACCTGCGGGTGGCCGTCGGCAACCTCGCCCACCAGGTACTGGCCGAGGAATCGGCCCCGCTGGACGTGGACGCCTCCTGGGCGGACGGCTTCGACCGGGCGGAAGCCCTGGTCGGAGAGCTGATCGCGGGCATCGGGGTGGGCCGGGAGAAGGTCATCGGCGTCGGGCTCGGCGTCCCCGGCCCCATCGACGTGGAGTCCGGGACCCTGGGCTCCACCGCGATCCTGCCGGGCTGGGCCGGCATCAATCCGCGCCAGGAGCTCTCGCAGCGCCTCGGCGTGCCCGTGTACGTGGACAACGACGCGAACCTCGGAGCGCTCGGGGAGCTGGTGTGGGGGAGCGGCAGGGGGGTCAAGGACCTCGCGTACATCAAGGTCGCGAGCGGTGTGGGCGCGGGCCTGGTGATCAACGGGCAGATCTACCGGGGTCCGGGGGGCACCGCCGGCGAGATCGGGCACATCACCCTGGACGAGTCCGGCCCGGTCTGCCGCTGCGGCAACCGCGGCTGCCTGGAGACCTTCGCCGCGGCCCGGTACGTCCTGCCGCTGCTGCAGAGCACGCACGGGCCCGAACTCACCATGGAGCGGGTGGTCGAACTGGCCCGGGAGGGCGACCCGGGGTGCCGCCGCGTCATCGCCGACGTCGGCCGCCATGTGGGTAGTGGTGTCGCGAACCTGTGCAACGTCCTCAATCCGAGCCGGGTGGTGCTCGGCGGTTCGCTGGCAGAGGCCGGTGAGCTGGTCCTGGCCCCCATACGCGAGTCCGTGGGCCGGTACGCGATCCCCAGTGCGGCGCGTCAACTCTCCGTGCTCACGGGGTCGTTGGGCGGACGGGCCGAGGTGCTGGGCGCACTGGCGCTGGTGCTCAGCGAGATGGGTGATTCGACCCTTCTGACCGATTCTTCGAACCTCAAGCTTTTGCCTTCAGTTAGATAACGGATGGCACCGTTGTCATCTCGTTAAGGATTCACTCCTTGACGGCAAACTGCGGCCGAGGTTGACTCACGTCCACCTCGGCCGCGCTGTTGCGGCCTCGTCAGGGAGGTTCAAGAAATGAACACGCGCATGCGTAGAGCCGCCGTAGCCGTCGCCGCCACCGCCATGGCCGCTTCCCTTGCCGCCTGTGGCAGCGCCAAGGAGGCCGGCGAGAAGCCGAAGGAGTCCGGCTCCGCCGCCGCGGGTGGCGCGATCAAGATCGGTCTGCTCCTGCCGGAGAACCAGACCGCGCGTTACGAGAAGTTCGACAAGCCGCTCTTCGAGAAGAAGGTCGCCGAACTCACCGGCGGCAAGGCCGAGGTGGTCTACGCCAACGCCAAGCAGGACGCGACCACGCAGAACTCCCAGGTCGACACGATGATCACCAACAAGGTGAACGTCCTGGTCATCGACGCCGTGGACTCCAAGGCCATCGCCGGATCGGTGAAGAAGGCCAAGGAGAAGGGCATCCCGGTCGTGGCCTACGACCGCCTCGCCGAGGGCCCGATCGACGCCTACACCTCGTTCGACAACGAAGAGGTCGGCAAGGTCCAGGGCAAGGCCCTGCTGGAGGCCCTGGGCGACAAGGCCGGCTCCGGCCAGATCGTCATGATGAACGGCTCGGTCACCGACCCGAACGCCGCCCTCTTCAAGAAGGGTGCGCACTCCGTCCTCGATGGCAAGGTGACCATCGGCAAGGAGTACGACACCAAGGAGTGGAAGCCGGAGAACGCCAACACCAACATGGCGGGTGCGATCTCCGCGCTGGGCAAGGACAAGATCGTCGGCGTCTACTCCGCCAACGACGGCATGGCCGGCGGCATCATCACCGCCCTCAAGGCCGCCGGCATGGACCCGCTGCCCCCGGTCACCGGCCAGGACGCGGAACTCGCCGGTGTGCAGCGCATCGTCGCGGGCGAGCAGTTCATGAGCGTCTACAAGCCGTACGCCCCCGAGGCCGAGGCCGCCGCGAAGATGGCCGTCGCCCTCGCCAAGGGCGAGAAGCTCGACGGTGTCACCACCTCCAAGGTCGACAGCCCCACGGACAAGGGCATCCCCTCGGTCCTGGTCCCCGTCGTCTCGCTGACCAAGAACAACATCAAGGACACTGTCATCAAGGACGGTGTCTACACGGCCGACGAGATCTGCACCGACAAGTACGCGGCCGCCTGCACCACCCTCGGCCTGAAGTAGGCCCACCGGGCCGCACCCAGGCCACGCAGGCCACCCCGGCCCCACGGCCGGCCCCGGCCCCGCGCAGGCGCCTCCCCGGACCTGCCGAGGCCCCAGCGGCCAGCCGGGCGGGGGGCCCCCCCCGCGGGCCCCGGGGCCCCCCCGCCCCCCCGCCGCGCCGCGCGGGGCGGCCCCCCCCCCCCGGCCCCGGCACCCGCCCCCGCCGCGGGGCGCGGCGGGCCGCCCCCGGGGTG
>NZ_JBHYVA010000080.1:0-19039 GCF_042750055.1 Streptomyces sp. NPDC059456 | reverse complement strand
CTGCTGGCCTTCGCGAGCCTGGTCTTCGCCCTCGCCACCTGGGCCAAGGCGGCCGGCGCCGGCGCCTGGGCCGGGTACGTCGCGGCCGCCGCCGAGGCCGGCATGGTCGGTGCGCTCGCCGACTGGTTCGCCGTCACCGCACTGTTCCGGCACCCCCTCGGCCTGCCCATCCCGCACACCGCGATCATCCCGACCAAGAAGGACCAGCTCGGCGTCTCCCTCGGGGAGTTCGTCGGGGAGAACTTCCTCTCCCCGGACGTGGTCCGCACCCGCCTCCACGCCCTCGGCATCGGCGCCCGCCTCGGCGCCTGGCTGGCCGAGCCCGCGCACGCCGACCGGGTCACCGCCGAACTGGCGACCGCGCTGCGCGGAGCCCTGACCGTACTGCGCGATTCCGATGTGCAGGCCGTCGTGGGGGAGGCCATCACCCGGCGGGCCGAGACCGCCGAGATCGCGCCCGGGATCGGCAAGACCCTGGAGCGGGTCGTCGCGGACGGCGGGCACCGCCGCGTCGTCGACCTCGTCTGCGTCAAGGCCCACGACTGGCTGGTGCTGCACGGGGACTCGGTGATGGGCGCGGTCCAGGGCGGAGCCCCGGGCTGGACCCCGCGGTTCGTGGACCGCAAGGTCGGCGAGCGCGTGTACAAGGAGCTGCTCCGCTTCCTGACGGAGATGCGGGACATGCCGGAGCACCCGGCGCGCGGGGCGGTGGACCGGTTCCTGACGGACTTCGCGGCCGACCTGCAGTCGGACACGGACACCCGGGCCCGGGTGGAGCGGCTGAAGTCCGAGATCCTCCAGCGCGGGGAGGTGCAGGAGGCGATCGCCTCCGCCTGGACCGCGATCCGGTCGATGATCATCTCGGCGGCGGAGGACGAGCAGAGCGAGCTGCGGCTGCGGGTCCGGTCGTCGCTGCTCTCGCTCGGGGCGCGGCTGGCGACGGACGGGCGGCTCCAGGACAAGGTGGAGGGCTGGATCGAAGGCGCGGTGGTGTACGTGGTGACCACCTACCGGGCGGAGATCACCTCGCTGATCACGGACACGGTGGCGGGGTGGGACGCCGAGCACACGTCGCGGAAGGTCGAGGCCCACATCGGCCGGGACCTCCAGTTCATCCGCATCAACGGCACGGTGGTCGGTGCGTTGGCCGGCCTGCTGATCTACACCCTGTCCCAGGCCTTCGGCGCCTGACGACAGCCTTCCGGATCAGTCCGGGCCGAGCCGTTCCCCCCCCCCGGGCTACCTCGAGGGGAGGCGCCCCCACCCCGGTGGCTGCTTCCTCGGCCGTGCGCCGCACGGCACCAGACGCCGCGGCCCGATCAGGCCCGATCCGGGCTGAACCGGCCCGATCCGGCCCGATTCAGCCCGATCCGAAAAGCAAGCCCTAGGCGCGGTCGGCGATGGCCCAGGAGGCGGCCGCGACCACCGTGGCGGCGCCGAGGACGGCCGGCCACGCTCCGACCTTCTTGGCCAGCGGGTGCGCGCCCGCGAAGCCGGCGAGGTACAGCGCGCCGAGCCCGGCCGCCGCGGGGGTGCCGCCGCTGCGGTGCCACTCCCGCCCGGCGGCCAGTCCTGCGGCGCCGAGCACGACACCGCCCAGCGGGCGCTTCTTGGTCCACCGGGCGACGGCGTAACCGCCGACCAGTCCGGCGGCCGCCACTGCGGAACTCGGTACGCGCACCATGCTGCCCAACTCCTCAACTCGCCCGAGGGCGTCCTCACGTCATCCGATCCGGCTGATCGGGCTGATCGGCTTCACGTCCGTCACCACGAGGCTAACGCGGGCCCTTGACCACCCGGCGTGCACCCAGCGCCCCCAGGACGAGCACCGCCCCGCCGATCACACCGTCCGGCACGGCGTCCTGCACGGCGCGCGGCAGCAGTGCCACCACGCCCAGGACGAGGAGGAAGGCGAGCACGCACCGGCCGGCCGCGCGAAGCAGTCTGTCCACGGGCTGCTCAACGCGCTCCGCCGCCGCCCGACACGGAAGGCGGGGAGGGGATTTGTCGCACACTCGCCGGATCCGTGCGATACGTGCCCCGGCAACCGGACCGGCATAAATTGACTCTCCCACCCCAAACGGGAAAAAGAGGAGCTCGGACATCGTGATCTGCTACGGACGGGCCGTCCTCGACCTCGTGGACGAACTGGTCGACGCCTATGCGGACGTCTTCTCCGCGCCACCGTGGAACGAGGGCGAAGAAACCATTCGCCAATTCGCGGTCCGCCTCCAGGCCGACAGCCGGCGCCGGGGTTTCCGTACGGCTCTCGCCCAGTCCGCGGCCGGCATCGACGGCTTCGCCACCGGCTGGATCACCCCGGCGGCGTTCCCCACCGGCCGCGGATACGCCCAGGTCGCGGCGCAGCTCGGTCCGGAGCGGGTACGGGAGCTCCTCACGGGCGCGCTGGAGATAGACGAGCTCGCCGTACGCCCCTACGCGCGCGGCCACGGCACCGGCCGGGCCCTGCTCACCGAGATCACCGCCGACGCCCCGGACCGGCGGGCCTGGCTGCTGACCTCCCGGCTGGCCACCGACACCGTGGCCACGTACCGGCGTCTGGGCTGGCACGAGGTCACCGCCCTGCCGGGCACGCGGACGGGGGTGATCGTCTTCCTGTCCCCGGACCACCCGGGCCGCTAGGAGTCCCCGCCGATCATGCCGGGCATACCCGCGGCATGATCACACCGAAGCCGCTGCTGCGCAGGCAACTCAACCTGGCCACCCGCCACCAGCTCGCCGCGTCCGGCATCCCGGACGGCACCATCACCTCCCGCACCCGCCCGGGCGGGCCCTGGCAGCGGTTACTGCCCCGGGTCTACCTCCTGCAGACCGGACCCCCGGACCACCGTCAACGCGCCCTCGCCGCCGTCCTGTACGCCGCCGAGCCCGCCGCGGACCCGCTGTCCGGCGAGACCGCCGTCCTCACCGGCGGCGCGGCCCTGGCCCTGCTCGGCATCCGCGACGTCCCGCCCACCCCCGCCGACGTCCTGGTCCGCGCCCCCCGCCGGCTCACCGGCACCCCGGAGGTCCGCCCGCTGGCCACCGCCCGCTGGCCGCGCACCATCGCGGTCTCCGGGATCCCGAGCACCCGCCCGGTGCGCGCGGCGGCCGACTTCGCCTCCCGGGCCGGCGATCCGGTGCGGATCCGCTCGACGCTGGCGCACGTGGTCCAGGCGGGCTGGTGCCACCCCCAGGACCTGCACGCCGAGCTCCGGGAGGCCCGCCTCCTGACCCGCCCGGAGATCCGCGCCGCCGCGTCGGAGCTGGTCGCCGGGGTCCGCTCGATCGCCGAGGCCCTGGCCCGGGACACCCTCACGGCGACGGACCTGCCGACCCCGCTGTGGAACGCCCGCCTCTACACCCCGGACGGCACCTTCCTGGCCAGCCCGGACGCGTACTGGCCGGACGAGGGCGTGGCCCTGGAGATCGACTCGGCGGAGTACCACTACACCCGCGACGCCTGGCACGCCACCCTCCGGCGCCGCCTGCGCCTGGAGTCCCACGGCATCCTGGTGGTCAGCGCGACCCCGTCGATGATCCGCGACACCCCCACGGAGGTCATCACGGCCCTCCGCACCCTCCTCACCCTCACGACGCCCCGCCCCACCCCACCCACGGCCCAGGCCCGCGGCCACCAACAGCTGTCCCTTCCTCTCGGGTGGTGATCAAGCGGTTCGGGGCGGCGACAATGGATGCGTGGAGACACTCGAGACGACGGCCGTCGTGCGTCGGCGCATGAGCCGCCAGAAGAGCCGCAACACCGGGGTCGAGGTTGCCCTGCGCAAGCTGTTGCATGGCTCCGGGCTGCGGTACAGGATTCACCGGCGCCCGGTGAAGGGCGTTCGCCGGGAGGCGGACATCGTGTTCGGGCCCGCGCGTGTGGCGGTCTTCGTCGACGGTTGCTTTTGGCACGGTTGCCCGGAGCATGCGACCTGGCCTCGGAACAACGCGGACTTCTGGAGGAAGAAGATCGAAGGCAACCGGAGCCGAGACCTCGATACGGATGCCCGCCTTTCCGAAGCCGGCTGGCTTTCCGTGCGGATCTGGGAGCACGACGATCCGGCCGAAGCAGCGAAGCGGGTCATCGCCAGGGTCGCGGAACGTCGTGAGGCGCTCGGTGCCCCTGTGAGAAATGGCCGCGGCGAAGTTATTTGACAGAGAGAGGATGTCAAATCCCGCTGCTAGGCTTCCCATTGCCGATCGTCTTGCATGGCGGTGTCGGGGGAGGGGGTCCGTGGGAGTGGGCGGCGAGGAGTTCGGTCCTTGGCTGACACATCAGTTGAGTCGGGTGGACATATCCCAGGCCGAACTGGCCGACCGTGTGGGCCTCACACGCGCGGCTGTTTCTGCTTGGGTGAACGGCCGTTCGGAACCCAGGGATGACACGAAACGGCTCCTCGCCGAGGTATTCGGAACGGATGCGGCATCTCTGGAGGCCCGCGTGAGTGACGTCACCACCACTTTGCCCCTGCGTTGGCACCACCGATTGGCGCATGCCGACGGCGGCCGCGAGTACGGAAACGCCGCCGCCTTCGCCTTCGACGCAGACATGGCGGTCCTCACCCGCGAAGCCACCCAGAACTCGCTCGACGAACGACTGGACACGGGTGCCCCGGTCAGGGTCGAATACACGCTCCAGGAGCTCACTGGCAGCCGCTTGAAGAAATTCCTCGACGCGCTGCACTGGGACGAGCTCCTCCCGCACTACGAGCACGCTGCGGGCGCGCCGCAGAAGGTGTCTCGGAGTCTTCGCGCGGCGCTGGACGACCTCGCGACCGAGAATTCCCTTCTCCTGCTTCGGGTGGACGACTACAACGCGACCGGCCTCACCGGCCCGGAGTACGCGGACGGCCGCTTCGCGGCAGTAGTCAGGCGACAGCTGGACAGCCACAAGGCATCCGGCAGTCGAGCCGGCGGCTCGTACGGCCTGGGCAAGGCCACGCTCTGGGCGACCAGCCGTTTCGGTCTGGTTCTCGTCAACTCCACTCTGTCCGAGGCACACGAGGGACGGACCGAGCGACGGGTGATCGGTCGACTCGACCTTCCGTGGCACGAGGTCGACGGTGCCGCCTACGCCGGGCCCGCCTGGTTCGGCGAGCCCGACACCGCCCCGGATCACAGAAACGTGGCCCGTTCGTGGTGGGCCACCGAAGACACCGTGCGGGACCTGCATCTCGAACGCAGCGGCGCCGCCCCCGGCACATCGTTCCTCATCGTCGGCGCTCATGACCGGTCGGGTGACGCCGAGGACCTTCGCGATATTCACGACAAGCTCGTCCGGTCCTTGGCGGACGGGTTCTGGGCTGCCATGGTCGGCGGCCGGCGGGCCGGTCCGTCGCTGGAGGCGACCGTGCGGACCCTGAGGGACGGCCAAGTGGTCGTTCCCGAGGAGCGGGTCGATCCCTTCGCGAGGCATCCTGCTCTGTGCCGGGCTCTCCGGGCGTACCTCGACGAGGAGACGGTCGACGGGCTCACCTCCGAGGAACAGGTGGCCGCGGTCGAGGTCCCGATCGTGGTGTCGCCTCGCAAGGGGCAGGTTGGGGAGAGGGGGATCCGGCACGCTGCGGTGCTGCTGCTGACGCCCGCTGCCGACGGGGACGAGAAGCACAGCCGGGTCGTGTGCATGCGGGGCAACCGCATGACGATCACCGAGCATCGCCCGCGGGAGCTGCCTCCGGGCTCCATCCCGTTCCAAGCGGTGCTCCTTGCCGGCTATGCGACCGAGCGGGATGGGCAGGACGTCGCTCTTGCCGAGGAGTTCCTGCGGGCGTCGGAACCGCCGGAACACGATCGATGGGATCGAACCGAGGAACTCACCTCGCTGTACGCGCGGGGGGCGATCACTCGGCTTAAGGAGTTTCGGGCCGAGATCGACGCGGCCGTACGAGGCTTGGTTCAGCGGGAGACAGCACCGCGTGCGGAAGGTCCGGCGGGATTGCGGGAACTGCTGCGGCTGGACTACAGCGGACCCACGCAGCGCCGTTCCGCGCCTTTCCCCATCGTGGACCGGCTCGACGCCAGGCTGGAGCCGTCCGGAGCGTGGAGCGTGACCGTGACGGTGAAGCTTCCCGATGCCGATGACCCTTGGCTGCTGACGCCGGTCGCGAAGTTCGACGTGCGTTCGGGTGGAAGGCCGGTGGTCGACTGGGCGAGCTTGGTCGCCATGGACAACTGCCGCCTCGAGCGCGGCAATCTCGTCGTCGATGCCGGAGTGCGTCGGGCAGAATTCCACGCTGTCACCGACCCGGCCACACACCCTGTGCGCGGGGCTTTGGCCCGTCTCGTCGTCGAGGTCCAGAAGGCTCGTGGAGGTGTCGTGTGACCGTTGCCTTCCCCTACCCCGTACTCTTCGGCGACGTGACCGTCAGAGTCCTGTCAGCGAGGGTCGACGGTGATGAGCTCCCTTACACGATGATCTCCGCGTCGGACGGGACCGTAGCCCTCCACCGGTCTGGGCGCGATTCCTGGGAACGGGCCCGACTCCGGGTCGCAGTCGATTTTCCGCAGGGCGAGTTGGCCGAGGGTCCTTGGTCGGATGTCGTTTTCCTCGCGGTCCTGTCCGAGAAGTCCACCAATGCCCGGACGACCGCTGTACTGAAGCGGACGGACGACGGGACCGTCGAGGGCACAGTCGAGTTGGACCGAGCACGTCACCGCGACCGGGTGACGCTGGCCGTATCCGTGGTCGCGACCGTCGGCGATGTTTCGGGACGTCTGATCGGCTCCACCAAGGACTCCTGGTACGTCGATCTTCGGGCGTCGGCGCCGGAGCGTCGTCAGGAGATCGAGATCGTCGAGGCCGACTTCCGTGAGGGCGAGCACGAGTGGCTGCGCGCTTACCAGGAATCGGCCTGGGTCGTCGATACAACCGGTGACATGCCCACGGTCTACCTGAACACCGGTTCCGTGGAGGGGCTGATGGCGCTCCTGCACAGCCGTGGGGGGATGCCGTCCGAGCGCGCATTCCGGGACATGACCCACAGCATGATTGCCCAGGATGCCTGGATCGCCATGTTCCACAGTGCGGCGGGCGATCTGGACACGGACGAGGACGGGACGCCGATCATGCCGAGCGGCTGGCGGGAGGCCGTTCTGCGGTCCATGTTGCCGGACGTGCTGCCGGGGCAGCAGCCCGCCGACGCCCTGCACGAAATTCTGCAGCGTCGGGAGAAGGGCTACGGCTGGGCGGAGCTTCAGACAAGCGTGCAATTCGCGGCAGGTCGGCGCAGCCGCAACACCCGGCATCTGACGACCGCGGTCCGCTCGTTGGGCGCCGCAGGCGAGGCAGGAGAGCACCGGTGAGCCGGAGGATCGACGACATCCCGTCTGCTCTTGGGCTGCTGCCCGACATGGCGGCTGCCCGGCACCTGTCCCTGGTCGTGCAGACCGGGGAACAGCGACCTCCGCAGGTTGCGCTCCGCCGGGCATCGGAGGCGCTCGGAAGCGCCCGACGGTGGCAGGCAGAGCCTGTGCGAGAGCTGGTCGACAAGGCCATGGAGCGTTTTGACGTGCGGCGAACCGAGGCCGACGGCTGGTTGGCCCCGCGTCTGCACGCGACCTTGCGCATGACGCGCGCGGAGGCCGCCGACAGCCGGCTGTGGAACTTCCTCGCGATGGTCGTGGCTCCCGACTACGTGGTCTGGCGCCATCGGGGTGCAGACTCGGACGGGGAGCGGGGAACAGTGCCGGCGGCTCGTTTCCGAGGAGCGCACTACACGCAGGCGTTCTCGCGTCTGTGGTGGGCGGCGGAGTTGTTCCGCAACGGTTCCGACTACGGCCCGGTGGAGGGCGTGTGCCGGATCCAGGACTTCCTCCAGACCACGATGCGCATGGACGTGGTCGACCACAGGCCGACGGCCCAGGCGATGCTGAGGGTCATCGAAGGCCGCCTCGCGAAGGGAGCCGCGCGCCCCGGGGATCAGGTCAACGCCCTTTCCGCAGCAGTCAATGCAGCGGGAAGCACTCTGGTGTACGACGTGTTGGCGCCTGACGAGACACCGGACATCGATGCCCTGCGGGACTGGATCGACGACTCGGAGGACGCCCCGCAGGTGCCCTGGGACACCCTGCCCGACGGGCCGGACGACGGACGGGTACCGAGCCGCTCGATCGACGATCTGATCCCGGTTTTCGAGCGGCTCCTGGACGAGGCACCGCTGCGCGACCGATCGAGGCGGCGGAGTGTCCCGGCGGCCCGCCTTCCCGAGGGAGTGTCGCTGGTGAAGGCGACCGACGGACACTGACTGCCGGGAACCGGAAGGTCAGTCCTGGTCCACGAGGAATCGGTGGATCGACTCGGCCAGTGCCCGGCCCAGTCCGACGGGCACAGCGTTGCCGATCTGACGCGCGATGTCCGTCTTCGTCCCGAACCACTTGAACCCCTCGGGGAAGCCTTGAATCAGCGCCGCCTCGTAGTGCGTGATGGGACGAGGTTCCCGGGGATGCAAATAGCGCCCCTTCTCCGGCTTGTAGAACTCGGTGCGAATGGTGACCGAGGGCGAGTTCACTCGAAGGCGTCCCATTACATCGCCCGAACCGGAATTGTGATTGTCCCAGCTGTCCGTCGAGAGGTAGTGCTCCTCAGTCTTCAGGCGTCGATATCCGGGCTCGGTTGAGAGTACGATTTCATTCTTTCCGTTGAGTCGGTAGTGGATTCCTCGGAGATTCTTGCGATTCCCACCCGGAGGGATCGCCGCGTATCGGGCCCTGGAAAGTTCGACCGGATTGCGTCCGAAATGGAGATCGGTCGTGAGGTAGTGGCCCGGTACGCCGTGCGCGAGCGGATCCTCTCCCTCGCGAGGTTCGCGAAGACGGGTCTCGACCTGAAGCTTTTCGGACCTCTGGAAGATCCCTTCCACCGAAACCCAGCGGGGCTTGCGAGATCCGGCGCCCTCGGGCCGGAAGAGCGCAGCCTGCGCGTCGGCGGCGGCCTCGGACTCGTATCCGTTCTTGTCGTGGGTCGTCTCGGGGTGGTGGAGCGGCGTCTTGAAGTCCTTGTGCGTGCAGATGACTATGACCCGCTTGCGAGCCTGCGGAACACCGTAATCGGCGGCATTCAGCAGGGCCGGGATCACGGTGTAGTCATGCAACGGATGTCCGGGGGTGTTCGACGCGGTGCACAGGTCCCGGTACTGCGCGGATTTCAGGAACCGGTCGACGTTCTCGATGACGAACAGCTTGGGGTGAACCTTGGAGACGACGCGGACGTACTCCTGCCAGAGATCGTTGCGCGGATCGTCGGGGTCCTCCTTGCCGAGACCGGAGAAGCCCTGGCAGGGCGGACCGCCCATGATCACGTCGACCTGCCCCTTGAAGGGCGTGGGATCGAACAGCGCGATGTCGCCGGGGTAGACGTGTGCCCCGCCAAAATTGGCTGCGTAGGTCGACGCGGCGGCCGCATCGAACTCGACGGCCGCTACGGAGGTGAACGGGTTCTCCCCCACTTCCGGCGCATACGCTCCAAAACCGGCAGAAAAACCGCCAGCCCCGGCGAACAGATCCATCACCTTGATCTGCCCGGATTGTGATGTGGGGGGCTGCGTGCTGGTCATGAGGGCCAAGTGTAGTCACCGCCGACGCTGTGATCATGGGCTCGTCGGAGTCCGGGACGAAGACTCAGGCGCGGAGTGCCGCGGCGATCGCCGCTCCCAGGGCGTGCCCCACGGGCGGAGGTGACGCGTGTCCGATTTGGCGATACCGAGCCGTCTTGCGACCGGCGAACGTCCAGTCGGCGGGGAACGACTGCAAAATTGCCGCCTGTTCCACGGTGAGTGCCGGCATGCCCTTTCGTCCCAGGGCGGGGTCCCACACGAAGGATGCGTCCGGCACGGCGTCGGCCACGGTGCCGCCGTCGATGCCCATGCGGGCCCATGCCGCCTTCGTTCCCTTCGGGCCGAGGTCGCCACCACCGCGGTTCCACGACCCTCCGACGAGGGTGCGGGCCGGCTCGTTCGCCTGTCGGGCCCATCGTTCGGCCTCAGGCCAGCCACGGGCCTGCATTGAGGGGCCCAGCGCCTCCCCGACCGTTCGATGGTGCTCCACGGTCGGCGCAGGTTTCAGGAACGCGTCCAGTGCATCGCCTTTGAACGCGACCAGGATCCCCTGGAGGCGAACCTGCGGCACCCCGAAATCGGCGGCGTTGAGCACGAACCACCGGTACCGATACCCGAGATGGTCCAGCTCCGCGGCAATGTGATCACGAACCGGCTGGTACTCAGGCCTGGTCACCAGGTGCGGAACGTTCTCGAGGAGCACCGCTCGCGGCTGTACGCCGTGCAGCAGCAGCATGGTCGCCTTGAGCAGTTTGGTCTCGGCGTCACTGTCCCTCCGGTTGACGGAGGCCGTCGCCTTGACCCGGGGGAGCCCGGCAGACAACAAGTCGACGTCGTACGTCTGCGTGTGCTCTGACGGGTCGAAGGACAGCAGATCCGTCTCGTGCACGTCCCACTGCGGCCGGTTCAGTCGGAGCGTCTCGCACGCGACGTCCCGGTTGTCGAGAACGATCACCGGGTCGAATCCGGCTCGCTCCAACCCGAGTGTCAGGCCCCCCGCGCCGGAGCATACGTCCAGGGAGCGCAAGCGCTCCCGTCCCGACTCGTTCATCCCGCCCCCGGTGATCTCCGTCGCCCCCTCCACGTGCAGATCAACCGTGGTCGATCTCCGTGACGTCGATGATCGCATCAGCGGTCGGGGAGATCGTCGTGAATTGGACAACCTGGCCGTTGGCACTGTGGGCGGAGGCAGGCGCCACGAACGAGAAGGCCAACACGATCTTGCCCGGATCGATGCGCTCGCCGTCGAACGCATCTCGGTGAAGGCGCTCCACGATCGGATAGAGCACCAGCGCCCCCCTTCGGTCCGCGACCAGGGACTCCGTCGTCGGGTCACCGGAGTGGCCCAGCGCACCGGCGATGCGGTGCGCCACCCCGCGGTGCTTCTTGTCACTGATCGCGCCGAAGAGGCCGTGGCGGTCCCGTCGGCGGTCCCGCTCGAACCAGGAGTACCGACGCCCCTCCGAGCCGAGCCTCAGGGCTTTCCCGTGGGCACCTGCGTGCTGTGGCGCGAGCACCACCCAGTCTTCGACGAGACCGTTCTTGGTGATCTCCTCGATGTAGCGCAGATGCGGGGAGAAGTGCTCAGGATGCTCCCATTCCAGGCGGCCGAGGACCGACAGCAGGCCGTCGGCAGGGAGAGTTCCGGTCAGCGCGCGGTAGCGGTGGACCGTGTTCTCCTGCGTGAAGTGGTACGCGTACGTGGCCGCGTCCCGGTCGAGGGACTCGAGCACGGGTACCCACAGCTCGGTGTTGCGAACGAGGGAGGCCCTCTTCTGCGGGTAGGCCGTCGGTTCCTCCCATCGCCCGGCGGACCGCACCAACTTCAGGCGCGCGTTGTACATCTTGTTGGGGCTCGTCGGCTTCAACCACGGAAGGTGTTGCGACACCAACGGCGGAACCTGTGCCGGAGTGATCTGCGGGTATCCGTCCACCAGCACCGCGTAGCGTTCCAGTTCGCCGCGGAACGACTCCTCGTCCAGGCACAGCGCGTGGAACGCGGCGTACAGGTCGATCTCCTTGTCGCGCATGACCTCGCTGCGTCCCAGGTAGAGACGGACGAGGTCACGGTAGCCGCGCCGAAAGCCGAACCAGCGACCCATCTGCATCAGCGATGACGCGTTTCCCGCCCTCCGTCGGAAGTAGGAGACGGTGAGACCTTCCACGGTGAAACCGCGGGCGAGCAGCTGACCGCCGATGAGGATCTTCCAGATCGGCCGTTTGTCGAAGTCGGCTTCACCGGTCTCCAGATCCTTGTCGCCGTTGACGACGATGACCGGTTTGCCGTCCCTGCCGATGCGCATGGCCGCGACACCGACAAAGGGCATCAGATCCTCGTACGTCGCGGGCACGGCATGGCCGTCGGCGCGTACGGCGGACACCGGGGCGATGTCGGTCTCGAACAGCTTGCGGAGGCGGGCGTGGCCACGGGGCCCGGTGTACCCGGCGTTGTCCCAAAGGCCGAGGATCCTGTCGTGCAGCTCTCTGTGGTCGTTCGTGCGCACGGACTCGTGAACCAGCATCGTGTGGTGCTCGAAGTGGCCGTCCTCGAGCCCGTCGACGCGTTCCCGGTACAGCTTCACGGCGGCCGTGAGGACGAACATGTCCATGGCCTCCTGAAGACACGTGTCGTCGTCATTGGCGCCGGCGCCGATGACACGGACGTGCGCCTTCTCGTTGGAGTTGGCGAATGTTGCCTCGCCCGGTTCCAGCGCGGAGTCCAGGTCGTGGAAGTCACGGGCGCCCATGTACCCGGCCGGGCGCGGCAGAGAGAGGATGAAATCCTTGGGGAAGATGTCCTCGGTGTCGCTCGGATCCACGAAGACGTTGGCGAACGGGGTCGCCGTGTAGCCCACGTACTGGGAGCGCGGAAGCATTCTCAGGAGCTTCGCGATCTGCTCGTTGATGGCGCTCCGCTTCTCCACCTCCGGTTTGGTCGTGTTGACGGATGCCTCGTCCGACTCGTCGTCGATGATCAGAACGGGGATCTGGTCGAGTGGAGTCTTGATCTTGCCGAGATCCTTGACCAGCTTCGCGAGCACGGTCTTGTTCTTCTTCACGACCATGAGCCGAGCCGCGCAGCCGTGGAGGTTGTCGGGGTCGTACAGCGGCCGACCGGGCTTGTGCTTGTGGAACTCCAACGCGGTGATGCCTTGGAGCAGGCTCTTGTAGTCGTTGTCGCGCGTGGTCATCCGGACGATGTCGAACGCACCGAGGGCCGACGGAAGGTCCCCGAAGGCGAGGAACCGTCCCTCCCGCCAGGCCGGGTCGTCGGCATAGTCCGACTCCGATTCGGCGCTGCCTCGGAGGATGTTCTCTCGGCCCACGAGCTCCATGTCCAGTCGCCGCTGTGTCTGGGCCCTGAGTGTGTTGATGGTGCCGCCGAGGACGATCACGAGGCGATACCCGGCGTCGAACGCCTTCGCGATCACGCCGGTGAAGTTCGCCGTCTTGCCCGACTGCACGTACCCCACGACGAGGCCCTTGGACTGGTAGGCCTCCTCTCCGGTCGGATCGGAGAGCCGCTCGACCACTCGGTCGGTGGCGGTGTCCAGATCGGCGACGGCCTGTGCGGACCAACCCTTGTCCGTGAGCAGCCGGCGATACGCAGGCCAGTAGTAAGAGCGGCTGCGCTGCGACTCCGGGGTGTACCAAGGTGTGAAGGTGTCACTGATGACCACGGGGCCCGCAGCCTTCACCACAGGGATGAGATTGTCGAGGAGGGCGCAGGTGGCACGCTCGATCCTCAGCAGACCGTAGACCTCCGCCCGCCGTTCATCGGTACGCGGTGAGGTCGTTGACCAGGCGGGCGCCTCGGCGTAGTCCCACGTGGTGAGTTGGCGTCGCCAGAGCTCGACCAATCGGTCGGTGGCGTGGGCCGACGACAGAGCCGTTCGGAAGTCCGTTTCCGTGGCGTGAGCCTCTGCCTCCGGAGCCATGTCGTCGACTTGATAGGCGAGTGCCTTCTCGAGGCCTTTCGGTCGACTGCCGTCCAGGTCGGCCAACACGGCGCAGTGCAGTTCGAGTCGCAGCTCGTCGGGGGCGGTCATCGTGGGTCCTCGGTTCGTCACGGGAGGCGGAAGTCGGTCAGGTCAACCGGAGCCCCCGGCTCAGGGGACAGGTGATTCAGGCGTATGCGGTAGTCGACCGAAAGAATGTGATCGCGCATATCCGGCGGCAGCATGGCCTGGGTGAGACGCGGAACCCTGTCGGCGGGGACGAGAAGCGGGTCGCCACGCAAGGTCCACCGTTCGTCGTCCTGCTTGGTCGGGCTCCAACCGCATCGATCGATGGCTGCTTCGAGACGTGCACCGGCGATGTGGCTCGCGGCGTGGGCGTCCCGGGCGACGGCGGCCACGGACTCGCCCAGGGTCCGACCGCCGGCGCCGCCACGGGTCACCTGCAGGGAAGCCAGCCAGAGCGGGCGCCCGGGCGATTCCTCGAGCTGACGAATGCCGTGCACGGTGTGCTGCCGGTCCTCGGACGAGGTCGTCTTCACCTCCACGTCCGAGTCGGGCAGGCCGAAATCGTGCTGCTCTCCCCGTGGCCCGGTCCAGGCGTCGACCGCAGTCTCCCAGCCCAGTGCACGGGCCACCGCGCGCAGCACTGCCAGCTCGCCGTGCAGGCCGATGCGTTGTTCGGCTCCGAGGCCGCGGGGCCGATGAAGGAGCCCGGCCCAGGCGTCGACGGTCTCGTCCAGTGCCCGCCCCAGGTCACGGTCGCCGGTGACGACTCGATCGGCGACCGCCATGAGCAGATCATGGAAGTCGCGCATGAGCTCGGTCTGGGTTGTGCGGACGCGGGCCATCCGCTTGCCGCGGTGGGCCACCTGATCGATCGTGATCGACGGTACGGGAGGCCGTGGCGGCGACTGGTTCCGGGCCAGCTCGACATGGAGTGAGATCCCGTGGCCACCGTCGCCTATCTCGTAGGAGACCAGTCGCTTCGACCCGGGCGGCGACAGGGGGTAGCTGGTCCCCTGCCGTACGCCGAGATAGTGCTCGACGGTGGACCAGGCGAGCTGCGGGAACGATGCGGGGTCATTCATCGTCGGCCATGCGCTCCAGCTCGGCGCGTGCTGCGGCGACCAGGATGGACTGCCACAGCTGGAGGTTGTCCTTCTCCCTTGAGCCGCTGTACTCCTTCTCGAAAACCTGGTGCAGCAGCAGGAACATCAGCGACTTGACCGTCGGGGCGTCGTTGAGCCCGCCACGTCGCCCACCAAGCACAGCGGAACGGTAGTGCTGGTTGAGCACGATGACCCGATCCTCACGGTCGATGTCGAAGAAGTTCCCGTTGTCGAGCTTCTGCCAACGGACGGAGATGGGCTCCTCGCCCTGCAGCACGGGGAGCTCGTCCTCCATGGCCTCGCGCAGCGAGGGGTCGAATCCCTTTCCCGGTCCGATCACAGCCTTGCGCGTCGTGCCGGCCCTCCTCCGGGCCTCTCGGTACGCGGTATCGGCGGCGCCGATGTACTCGGTGAAAGGACGCCCCTCCGTGTCGACTGCCTCGTTCAGGGCGTCTGCGAATTCCGGAGAAGTATCGACTCCCTCCTTCTTCACAGTGAGCCGGAAGACGTCGTCTGCCGTGTCGGGCAGGTCGACGGCCACGCGCGCAAGTGAGAGGTATTGGTCGGGCTGTCGGAAGTTGTTCCAGCCACCCGCCTGGACCAGGCGGTTGTGGCGGTAAAAGTAGAACCCCTGCCGGTCCAGCACGGAGCCGACCGCCTTGTACTCGTCCAGGGTGGACTTTGCGGGCCAGACATGCGCGCGGAGGGGCACGTCGCCCACCGAAGGGATCGAGGCGGTGAAGGTCCTCGGGTATTCGGGGTGCCCGGCCTTGGGGTATCCGAAGGGGTCCAGCGGGTCGACTCCGAAGTTCATGTATTCGAGGCCGGTGTTGACGTCCTCAACGGCGATCGTGATGTTGAAGTCGTCTCGGGCGAGAAAGCGATGGAGGCAAAGCCCCAGCTGCAGCCCCAGTCGATTGATCGTGCGATGCAGATAGCGGTCGGTTTGTCCCCCTCCGCCGTGCTGGGGGAAGTTCTTGACCCCGTCCCAGCGGATGACCGTGCCCTGCCAGACGATAGGCCGCTCGGAGTAGCGGTCGATCAGCGTCTGTGCGTAGTCGGGGTCGACGATGTCGCATTGGTGGCCGCTCACGGCACGCTCCATGAGCCACCGCCGTCCCACTGCTCGGGTGCGACGCGTCTTGGTCACGACGGTGACCGCGGAGGCATGACTCAGCGAGGCCGATTTCAGACCGGTTCCGAACATGCCCAATGCCTTCGCGTCGTAGTCGCGCCGACCCCCGACGGTCATGGCGACGTCGAGCTCCTCCTCGGTCATGCCCTTGCCGTCATCGATCACGAGCAGACTCACGAGCCGGTCGGCATCCCGCAGAAAGTGGATCACCACGTCGCGCGCACCGGCGTCGATCGAGTTGTCGACCAGGTCGGCGATCGCCGCCTCGAACCCGTATCCCTGGCTGCTCAGCGCCTTCATGTAGCGGGCATCCGGGGGAAGGTGTTTGGTTCCGTTGGTCGGTACCTCGAACTGCCAACGATCGGTCATTTCCTGCCCTGAAGTCGATCCGTGTCTGGCATGAGAGTAGTGCTCATGCCAGACCGTTGGGCAGGGGAAATGGCGAACGGTATCGGGCCCGTCGCAGAGGGCGCACGCTCAGGAGCCGTGGCACTCCGCGTACGGCTTTTCCGATGTGCACCAGCAGGGGGAGTTGGGGGTGGGGGGCCAGGGGGTGGCCTTGCCGCGGGCGGCCAGGGTCGTGGCGTATTCCGGGAGGAGGGACGGGGAGGCCGGGGAGGTCTTCTCGGATGCTGCGAAGGCCTCGTACGACGGGACGCTCGCCGTCACGATGCCCAGGTTCGTCGTGCCCGATGCCGCCAGGGCGCGCAGGGACGCCTCGATGTGCGTGAGGTGCGCCGCGTGGGTGGGGTACTCCGCCGCCAGGGTGGGGTACGACGTGAGGAGTTCGGCCAGTTCGCGGGCCGGCCAGTGGAGGATGGCCACCGGGAACGGGCGGGACAGGGCGGCCCGGCGGTCGCCCAGCTCCGCGCGCAGGCGGGCGATCTCGGCGCGCAGCTCGGCCGGGTCGTCGGAGCCGAGGGCCCAGATGCGCTTGGGGTCGTGGAGTTCGTCCAGCGGGATCGGGCCGATGTGGCGGGTGTCGGCGACCATGTCCCAGTCGTCGTGCGGGAGTCCGAGCAGGCGGCGGACCCGGTGGCGGCCGGTGAGCAGCGCCGTGGTGGCCGGGGTGAGGGGGGTGTCCTCCGTGATCAGGAGGGTGGCCGCCTGGGTGAAGCACTCCTCCGACGCGGTCAACTCGTCGTGCGTTTCGAGCGCTTCCGCGATGACCTCCCAGGGCGCCGGGTCCGCGGGGGCCGCCGAGCGGATGCCCTGGATGAGGGCGCGGGCCTCGGGCTCGTGGCCGTACTCCCACAGGTTCGCCGCCTGGAGCGCCTTGATCAGGTGCGGGTCGGCGGGCGAGGCGGCGAGGAGTTGGTCGTACAGCGCGCTGGCGCGTTCCCGGGCGTCGCCCAGTTCGAGGTGGGCCGCGGCCTGGAGGAGCAGGGGCTCCTGGTCCTCGGGGTAACGGGTCGCCGTGCGGATGAGGCGCTCGGCTTCGGCGATGTGCTCGGCAGGCGTGTCAGGGCGCATGGTTCACACCGTACTGCGGCTGGTCTGTTGACGGGGGAGGTCTTAAGGTGCGGCCCGTGCGGGATCACATGCGTGTGGTGGTGCAGGGGGGTGGCCGGCGGGGGCGCCGGCCCGGTCTCGCCGGGGTGCTGTGGGGTGCCGCCGAACTGACCGTCACGGTGGGCGTGGTGGTGTTGTTGCTGGTGGTGCATCAGGTGTGGTGGACCAACCGGCAGGCCCTGGCCGCCGCGCACGAGCAGGTCCGCGAGCTGGAGAGGGAGTGGGCCGGGTCTTCCCCTTCCCCCGCTCCTGACGCCCTTCCTCCTTCGTCTTCTGAGTCTTCCTCGGCACCCTCCGCTCCCTCGGCGTCCTCGTCCTCTTCGGACTCCTCCTTCCCGTCCGGCTCGTCTCCCGCTTCCGCCGGCCGCTCCGCGCCGCCCGCGCAGCAGTCGGCGTACGGGGTGCTGCGGATCCCCCGGATCGGGGTCGTCGTGCCCATCGCGCAGGGCGTCGACAAACGCACCGTGCTGGACAAGGGGTACGTCGGGCACTACCCCGGGACCGCGCAGCCCGGGGCGGAGGGGAACTTCGCGCTCGCCGGGCACCGCAACACCCACGGCGAGCCGTTCCGGTACGTCAACCGGCTGCGGGCCGGGGACGAGCTGACCGTGGAGGTACGGGGGCAGCGGTACACGTACGCGGTGGGGAAGATCCTGGCGGAGACCAGCGAACGGGACACCGGCGTGATCGCGCCCGTGCCGCGGAGCACGGTCCGGCCCGAGTACGGGTACGGCGAGCCCGGCGCGTACATCACGCTCACCACCTGCACGCCCGAATACACCTCCGCACATCGGCTCGTGGTCTGGGGAACCCTCAAGCGCTAACCTGCGTTCTTGTCTTCGGTGGGCAACCGGTCTCGGGTGGGAAGGAGGGGCATCGCATGGTTCGGCACGATCGTGGGCGGCTGCTGATGCCCCTGCTGCTGTTCGCCGGGCTCCTCGGGCTCCTCACCTTCCTCGGGATGTCCGCAGGGGAGCCGGGGAGCGGGCTGGGTGCCGTCGTGGTCGCCCTCGCCGCCACCGTCGCCGTGGGCGCCGCCGCCCTGGCCGCCCGGCTCGTACGGCCCGTGCCGCCGCACCGCATACGCACCGCGATCCGTGATCGCGAGCAGCGCACGGCGTTCCTGCCGCAGCGTGATCCCGATGCCTCGGGCCGGTCGCGGCCCAGGGCGCCCGGTCGTCTCGTACCGACGGCCGCGTAGGGGCGCCCCTTCCTCCTGTTGTCGCGAGCTCGCTGCCGTGAGCTCGCTGTCGTGAGTTGCTGCGCCCCTCGTGGGTCGTCGCGCCGAAATGCAGTTCTTTTCGACGTTCGACGAGACCCTTCGGAGGGCCCCCGTGTCCGTTTTCACCCGCCTTGTTGCCGACCTGAGCCGGCTCCTGGAACCCGTGCTGGCCGAGTCCGCGACCGCCGTCGCGATCGTGCTGTTCACCGTGCTCGTACGGCTCGCCCTGCATCCGCTGAACCGGGCCGCGTTCCGCGGTGCGACCCCGCTGGCCGGCATCCTGCCCGTACTGCTCCAGCTGCCGGTGTTCTTCCTCATGTACCGGGCCTTCTCCTCGTCCGGCGAGCTGCTGGACCACCGGCTGTTCGCCGCGCCGCTCGGGGCCCGCTGGAGTGATGCCCTCGGAGCGGGCGGCCTCCTCGGGGCGCAGGGGCTCGTGTTCCTGGGGCTGTTCGCGGCCGTCGCCGCGGTCGCCGCGTGCAGTGCGGTACGGGGGCGGCGTGGGGCCGCCCCGGCCGCCCGCGCCCCCCCCCCCCCCCGACCCCCCG
>NZ_JBHYVA010000079.1:6647-19075 GCF_042750055.1 Streptomyces sp. NPDC059456 | reverse complement strand
GGGCGTGCGCCCCTCTGCTCCTTGTTTACGGGCCCTCCGGCACAGCTCCAGCCGCTTCTTCTCCTCGTCCGTGTGCCGCCGTCCCGGGCTGAAGAGCTCCTCGATCATGTTGAACACCGCGCCCACCGTGCCTTCCGCCCCCACCAGGGCCACCTCGGTCACCGCACCGTCAGTGTCAGGATCCTGTCGTCGCCCGCCTCCGGCGACCCGCGCCCGTCCGTCTCGCTCGTGACCAGCAGCAATCTGTCGCCGCCGAGGGACACCACCGAGCGCAGCCGGCCGTACTTCCCCGTCAGGAAGGCCTCCGGCTCGGCCACCGGATCCGGCCCGGCCAGCGGGATCCGCCACAGCCGCTCGCCCTTCAGCCCGGCCATCCACACCGAGCCCTGCGCCCAGGCGATCCCGCTCGGCGACGCCTCGTCGGTCTTCCACACGGCCACCGGATCGCGCAGACCTGGCTTGCCCGCCTTCCCCTCGGCCTCCGGCCAGCCGTAGTTCACACCGGGTTCGATCAGGTTCAGCTCGTCCCACGTGTTCTGGCCGAACTCGGACGCCCACAGCCGTTTGTCCTTGTCCCAGGCCAGGCCCTGCACATTGCGGTGCCCGTAGGAGTAGACGACCGAATCGGCCTCCGGATTGCCGTGCACCGGCTGCCCGTCCGGGGTCATCCGCAGGATCTTGCCGCCCAGCGACTTCTTGTCCTGTGCGAGCCCGGTGTCGCCCGTCTCGCCCGTCCCCGCGTAGAGCATCTTGTCCGGACCGAACGCGATCCGCCCCCCGTTGTGGATCAGCCCCTTGGGGATGCCCCGCAACACCGTGTCCGGAGCGCCCAGTTGCTGGCCGGGGTCCCGGTGCTCGTCGTACCGCATCCGGGCGATGCGGTTGTCGGACTCCGTCGTGAAGTACGCGTACACCATCTTGTCCGAGGCGAACGAGGGCGACAGCGCCAGCCCCAGCAGGCCGCCCTCGCCGCCCGGGGCCACCCCGGGCACCTCGCCGATCGGCGTCACGGCGCCGGTGGCCACCGCGACCCGGCTGATCGTCCCCTTGTCCCGCGAGGCGACCAGCAGGTCCCCGCCCGGCAGCGGTGCCACGCCCCACGGGGATTCCAAGCCCTTGGCGATCTCGCCCGTCACCGTCACGGACCCCCTGGCCGGCGGCGCGGCGGCCGCCGGGGAGCCGGACGGGGAGCCCGAGGGGCCGCCCGCCGATGCGGTGGGTGCCGCGCGTGGTGGTGACGTGCCCGGCCCGGCCCCGGGCCCGCCCGCCGGCGCGCATCCTGCCGCGAGCAAGGCCCCGCATCCGGCCAGGGCGAATGCCGCCAGCACTCCACGGATCCCGGTGCCCGGGCCCTCGTACGACGTGTGAGCCTGTCCGTAGCGCATCGTCCTGCTCCCCTCCGGTCCTGCGATCGTGCCCTTCACCCGTTCCAACAGCTGCGGCAGTCCCCGAAGTTCCAGCGCTCGTACACCCGATCGAGTGGTTCACCGGCCGGGCCCCGGCGCGTCGCGCGGTCCGTCACGGTGCGCTCCCGGGCTCAGTCCCAGGCTCGCACCGCCGCCGGCAGCGCCGCGATCTCGGCCAGGTCCCCGGCCGTCAGCGCGAGCGCCGCCGCCCCCGCGTTCTCCGCCGCCCAGTGCGCCCGGTCGGCCCCCGGCACCGGCACCACCTGCGGCCCCTGCGCCAGCACCCACGCCAGCGCCACCTGCGCCGCCGTCACCTGCGGCCCGTGCCGCCGCGCCACCCGCCGCAGCCCCGCCACCAGCACCTGGTTCGCCGCCATCGACTCCGCCGTGAACCGCGGATGCCGGGCCCGCACGTCCTCCCACTCGAAACCCTCGCCCGGCCTGAGCGTCCCCGTCAGGAACCCGCTGCCCAGGGGCATCGCCGCCAGGAAGCCCACCCCGCGCGCCGCGCACCAGGGCAGCAGCTGCCGCGCCGCCTCCGGCGACCACACCGACAGCTCCGCCTGCACCGCGCTCACCGGGAACACCTGCTGGACCCGCTCCAGGTGCCCCAGCGTCACCCGGTACGCCCGGTCCCCGCGCCGCCCCGCCCCCGGTCCGGCGCCCGCGCCCAGCGCGCAGAACCCCAGCGCCCGCACCTTCCCGGCGGCCACCAGCTCCGCCATCGCCCCCCAGGTCTCCTCCACGGGGACGTCCGGATCCACCCGGTGCAGCTGGTAGAGGTCTATGACGTCCGTCCGCAGCCGCCGCAGCGAGGCGTCGCAGGCCCTGCGCATGTATCCGGGCCGGCCGTCCGCCACCACGTGCTGCTCGCCCGCCCGCAGGCCCACCTTGGCGGACACGAACGCCTCGGCCCGCCGCTCCCGCAGCACCCGCCCCAGCAGCAGTTCGTTGGTGAACGGCCCGTACAGGTCGGCGGTGTCCAGCAGGTTCGCCCCCAGGTCCAGGGCCGTGTGCACCGTGGCCAGCGACTCCCCGCCGTGGCGCCGCGAGGGCGCGTACGCCCAGCTCATCGGCATGCACCCGAGGCCGACGGCGCCCACCGTCAGCGCCCCCGCCCCGATCGACCTGCGCTCCACCCGTGCGTCCCCTCCCGCTCCGGCAAACAAACTAACGGCTTGACCAGGATCCTTTGGCCTTGGCATAGCCTCGTGATCATGACTGCAAAGACAGCGGACGTCTGGCTTCCGTTCCCGGCCGACGAGATCGAGGGCCTCCCCGACACCTACCGCTACCGCCACTGGGACGGCGAGGACACCTTCCCGGCCGACCCGGCCGACTGCGTCTTCTACGTCACGCCGTACATGAAGTCCTCCGAGGTCACCCTGCGCCCGCTGGCGGACATGCCCGACCTCGAAGTCGTGCAGACGCTGACCGCGGGCATCGACCACGTCCTGGGCGGCCTCGGCCTGCTGCGCCCCGGCGTCCGGCTGTGCAACGCGCGCGGGGTCCACGAGGCGAGCACCGCCGAACTGGCGCTCACCCTCACCCTCGCCTCGCTGCGCGGCATCCCCGGCATGGTGCGCGGCCAGGACCGCGAGGAGTGGAACGGCGGCTTCTACGACGCCCTCGCCGACAAGTCCGTACTGATCGTCGGCTACGGATCGATCGGCGCGGCCATCGAGGACCGGCTCGCGCCCTTCGAGTGCGCGCGGGTCACACGGGTCGCACGCTCGGCGCGCACCACCGTGCGCGGGCCCGTGCACGCGCACGCCGAACTGCCCCGGCTCCTGCCCGGGGCGGACGTGGTGATCCTCTCCACGCCGCTGACCGACGCGACGCGGGGCCTGGCCGACGCCGCGTTCCTCGCACGGATGAAGGACGGCGCCCTGCTGGTGAACGTGGCGCGCGGCCCCGTCGCGGACACCGCCGCGCTGCTGGCGGAACTGGAGTCGGGCCGGCTGCGCGCGGCGCTCGACGTCACCGACCCGGAACCGCTGCCCGCCGGCCACCCCCTCTGGCATGCTCCGAACGTCCTGATCACGCCTCATGTGGGCGGCAGCAGCACGGCGTTCGAGCCGAGGGCCAAGCGCCTGGTGGCCCGTCAGCTCCAGCGGTTCGCCGCGGGGGAGCCCGTGGAGAACACGGTCCTGGTCACCGACTGACGCGCAGTGCGCACGCTCCGCATCCGTCCGGACGCGCACAGTGGCCACAACTCCCCGCGTGGTAACGGAGAGTAGAGCATCTATGTCCCTGAGTGACGAAAGTGGTGTATCGTCCGGACCAAGGGGCTGCAGCGCATTCGTCTGGCGCTGGTGAGTGATCGGACACTTTGGGGGGCGACGGGCGATGCACGGCCAATGGACGAAGGATCCGATGCGGCACAGCCGCCGGAGGCGACGCTGCAGGGACTGGGCTGCGCCGGAACCAGCCGGCGAGGGGGACCGGTGAATGCCCCGGGGGCGGCGCTGCTGACCAGGCCGCCCGTCTCGGGCGGCAGCGGCAGGAGCCTGGCGATGCAGCTGCTCCTCGCCGTGATCAGCGGCGGGTACGCCGTCGGCGCCGCCCTCGGCTGGGGATCCGAGGAGCTCGCCGAGATCATGGGCGATTTCGGGCTCAGCGGGGCCGCGTTGCTCGCCGCCGTCTCCTGCTACGCCTACGCGCGGGCGATCGACAGCCGCGAGCGCCCCGCCTGGCTGCTCTTCGCCTTCTCCTCCCTCATGGGGGCCTGCGGGAACGCCATCTGGGGCTGGTACGAGGTGGTCCTCGGCGAGGCCGTGCCGAAGCCCTCGCTCGCCGACTTCGCCTTCCTCTGCTTCGCGCCGCCCGCCATCGTGGGCCTGCTCGTCCTCGCCAAACGCCCGGTCACCCGAGCCGGCTGGGTCTGCCTCGGACTCGACTCCTGGCTCATCGGCGGCTCCCTGCTCACGCTGTCCTGGAGCCTGGCCCTCGCCCACGCGGCGCGGACCGCCCAGTCCGGGGCCCCCGGGAGCGTCCCGCGCGCCGCGCTCTCCCTCGCCTACCCGCTGCTGGACATCGCGCTCGTCTCCATGGTGCTGGTCCTGCACTTCCGGCGCTCGGAGGCCAACCGCTCGGCCGTCAACACCGCCATCGCGGCCCTGGCCCTGACCGTGCTCAGCGACGCCCTGTTCACCTCGCCGCTGCTGAGCGCCGAATACCAGTCCGGACAGCTGCTCGACGCCGGCTGGTTCGCCGGCTCGCTGCTCCTCGCGTACGCGCCCTGGGGGGCCCGGCGGATCCACCCGGACCCGGGAGTCCCGGGGATCGCGCGCGCGGACCGCCCGGTCAGCCGCCCCATCACCGGCTCACTGCCCGCCCTCACGCCGTACCTCGCGGCCGCCGTCTGCACCCTGGGCATCCTGTACAACGTGGTGGACGGCAGGAAGGTCGACCGCGTGGTCGTCTTCACCGGATGCACGGTCGTCCTCGCCCTCGTCATCCGGCAGGGCATCATGCTCATCGACAACATCGCGCTGACGCAGGAACTGGCCCAGAAGGAGAACCACTTCCGCTCCCTGGTCCAGGGCTCCAGCGACGTCATCATGATCGCCGCCCCCACCGGAACCCTGCGGTACGTCAGCCCCGCGGCCGCCGGGGTCTACGGGCGCGAGGCCGAGGAGCTCGTCGGCACCGAACTCGCCACCCTGATCCACCCGCACGACCTGGGCCGCGTGGTCCACGAGGTGCGCCGCTTCCTCGCCGCACCACCCGCCGAGGAGCCGACCACCCGCATCGAGTGCCGCTTCAAGTCCGGCAGCGGCGAATGGCTCAACGTGGAGTCCACCGTCAACCGCCACCAGGGCGGCCTCATCCTCAACAGCCGCGACGTCACCGAGCGGGTCCGCCTCCAGGCGCAGCTCCAGCACAGCGCCGAGCACGACCCGCTGACGGACCTGCCCAACCGGGCGCTGTTCACCCGCAGGGTCCGCCAGGCCCTGACCGGCCGGCGCGCGGGGGACCACAGCACCGCCGTGCTCTTCATCGACCTCGACGGGTTCAAGGCGGTCAACGACACCATCGGCCACCAGGCCGGCGACGAGCTGCTGACCGAGGCCGCGCACCGGCTCCAGGACTCCGTGCGCGCCGGGGACACCGCGGCCCGCCTCGGCGGGGACGAGTTCGCGGCGCTGATCCTGGGCGACGGCAACCGCGACCGCAGCGCCCGCGAATACCAGGTGCACGAGATCGCGGACCGGCTGCGCACCACCCTGTCCCAGCCGTACCGGATCGCCGGCAGCGAGGTCCGGGTCGCCGCCAGCATCGGCGTGGCCTTCGCCGACCCCGGCATCACCCCTTCGGACCTGATGCGCAACGCGGATCTCGCGATGTACCGCGCCAAGGCGGGCGGCAAGGACCGCGTCGAGCTGTACGCGCCCCAGATGCAGGCCGAGGTCGTGCGGAAGGCCGAGCTGGCCGGGCGGCTGCGCACCGCGCTCCACGACGGCGAGTTCGCCCTGCTGCACCAGCCCGTGGTCTCGCTGGCCACCGGTGAGGTCACGGCCGTGGCGGCGCAGGCCCGCTGGCGTTCGGCGCAGGGGATCCTGTTCACCCCGGCGGAATTCCTCCGGGTGGCCGAGTACAGCGAGGGCGCGTCGGGCCGGCCCGACGGCCGCTCCGGCGGCGTGGGCGCCGCGCCCGCCCGGGCCGCCGAGCTGGGGCACTGGCTGCTGGAGGAGGCCGTGGTGCAGGCCGCCGAGCGGCACCGGATCGGGCACGACGTACCGGTGGCGGTCCGGATGAGCACCCAGCGGCTGCTGGACCGGGCCGTGCCGCTCGGCTCCGTGGAAGCCCTGCTCACCCGCCACGGGCTGCCGTCCGGGGCCCTGGTGATCGAGCTGACCGTCTCCGACCCCAGGGTCCCCTTCGACGAGCTGGAGCGGCGTCTGGCGGCCCTGCGCCGGCTCGGGGTCCTGATCTCCCTGGACGGCTTCGGCAGCGGCTACGCGGCCATCAGCGCCCTGCGCAGGCTCCCGGTGGACATCCTGAAGCTGGACCGGGGCCTGGTCGAAGGGGTGGTCGAATCCGCCCGCCTCCACAAGATCACCGCCGGTTTGTTGCGTATTGCAAATGATTTGGGCATGCAGTCCGTCGCGGACGGGGTGGACCTGCCCGAGCAGGTCGCGGCACTGCGCGCGATGGGGTGCACACACGGCCAGGGAGTGGCCTTTTCCGGCCCACTCGACGAGTACAGGCTGCGCCGCGCGCTCGTGCGCGGTACGTTCCCAGTACCGGGCGGGGCGGCCCAGCCTGCCTTGGCCGGTGGTTCGTCCGGGGGCTCGATGGCCATCCATAGGGGCTCACATAATGAGACGCCCGTCCCACCCGCTTGACATCCCCCTCCCGCCGGAGGGAGGGTCAGTGCCATGCGCACCCGAATTCTCGTACTTGGAAAGCGCGTCGGCTGAAGCTGGGACCTGCATGTCCCCGCTCCGTACACCCGACGCGCTCCCCTCGCTTGCCTCCTGGCACGAGGGGTTTTTTGTTGCACTGGCACACCTTCGAATCCTCGTAAAACCCTCAGCTTCGAGAAGAGAATGCCGATGACCGAGCAGGCCACCGGGGCCCACCATCCGCAGCCGCGGCCCCGTTCCGGCGGACACCACACCGCCGCAGTTGAGCACGTCACGGGTGCGCAGTCCCTCATCCGCTCTCTCGAAGAGGTGGGGTGCGACACCGTCTTCGGGATTCCGGGCGGGGCCATCCTCCCGGCGTACGACCCGATGATGGACAGCACCAAGGTCCGCCACATCCTGGTCCGGCACGAGCAGGGCGCCGGCCACGCTGCGACCGGCTACGCGCAGGCCACCGGCAAGGTGGGCGTGTGCATGGCCACCTCCGGCCCGGGCGCCACCAACCTGGTCACCCCGATCGCCGACGCCCACATGGACTCGGTGCCGCTCGTCGCGATCACGGGCCAGGTCTCGTCGAAGGCGATCGGCACGGACGCCTTCCAGGAGGCGGACATCGTCGGCATCACCATGCCGATCACCAAGCACAACTTCCTGGTCACCAAGGCCGAGGACATCCCGAAGACGATCGCGGAGGCGTTCCACATCGCCTCCACGGGCCGTCCGGGGCCGGTCCTCGTCGACATCGCCAAGGACGCCCTCCAGTCGAAGACCACGTTCGCGTGGCCGCCGTCGCAGGACCTCCCCGGCTACCGGCCGGTCACCAAGCCGCACGCCAAGCAGATCCGCGAGGCCGCCAAGCTCATCTGCCAGGCCAAGCGCCCGGTCCTGTACGTCGGCGGCGGTGTCATGAAGTCCGGCGCGACGGCCGAGCTGAAGGTCCTGGCCGAGCTGACCGGCGTCCCGGTCACCACCACCCTGATGGCGCTGGGCTCCTTCCCCGACAGCCACCCGCTGCACGTCGGCATGCCGGGCATGCACGGTGCGGTCACCGCCGTCACCGCGCTGCAGAAGTCGGACCTGCTGATCGCGCTCGGCACCCGTTTCGACGACCGCGTCACCGGCAAGCTGGACAGCTTCGCCCCGTTCGCCAAGGTCATCCACGCGGACATCGACCCGGCGGAGATCGGCAAGAACCGCGAGGTCGACGTCCCGATCGTCGGCGACGCCCGCGAGGTCATCGCCGACCTGATCCAGGCGGTCCAGGCCGAGCACACCGAGGGCAACGCCGGGGACTACTCCGCCTGGTGGAAGGACCTCAGCCGCTGGCGCGAGACCTACCCCCTGGGCTACGAGACCCCCGCGGACGGCATGCTCTCGCCGCAGCAGGTCATCCAGCGCATCGGCGAACTCGCCCCCGAGCACACCATCTACGCGGCCGGCGTCGGCCAGCACCAGATGTGGGCCTCGCACTTCGTCAACTACGAGGAGCCCCGCACCTGGCTGAACTCCGGCGGCGCCGGAACCATGGGCTACGCGGTCCCCGCCGCGATGGGCGCCAAGGTCGGCATGCCGGAGCGCACGGTCTGGGCCATCGACGGTGACGGCTGCTTCCAGATGACCAATCAGGAACTGGTCACCTGTGCGCTGAACAACATCCCGATCAAGGTCGCGATCATCAACAACGGTGCGCTGGGCATGGTCCGCCAGTGGCAGACCCTGTTCTACAACCAGCGGTACTCCAACACGGTCCTGCACGCGGACGAGACGGGCCACGACACGGTCGGCTCCCAGCTCGGCGAGTCCACCGCGCCCCGCAAGGGCACCCGCGTCCCGGACTTCGTCAAGCTGTCCGAGGCCATGGGCTGCGTGGCGCTGCGCTGCGAGGACCCGGCCGACCTGGACAAGGTCATCGCCGAGGCCAACGCGATCAACGACCGCACCGTCGTCATCGACTTCATCGTCCACGAGGACGCCATGGTGTGGCCGATGGTCGCCGCCGGCACCTCCAACGACGAGGTCATGGCAGCCCGGGGCGTCCGCCCCGACTTCGGCGACAACGAAGACGACTGAGCCGAGAGAGCCTGAGAGAGAGAACGACTCACATGTCCAAGCACACGCTCTCCGTCCTGGTCGAGAACACGCCCGGCATCCTCGCCCGGATCGCCGCACTGTTCTCCCGCCGCGGGTTCAACATCGACTCCCTCGCGGTCGGCGTCACCGAGCACCCCGACATCTCGCGCATCACCATCGTCGTGAACGTCGAGGACCTCCCGCTGGAGCAGGTGACCAAGCAGCTGAACAAGCTGGTCAACGTGCTCAAGATCGTCGAGCTGGAGCCGCACAACGCCATCGAACGCGAACTCGTTCTGGTGAAGGTCCGCGCAGACAACGAGACCCGCTCCCAGATCATCGAGATCGTCCAGCTGTTCCGCGCCAAGACGGTCGACGTCTCCCCGGAGGCCGTCACCATCGAGGCCACCGGCGGTGCCGACAAGCTCGGCGCGATGCTCAAGATGCTGGAGCCCTTCGGCATCAAGGAGCTCGTGCAGTCCGGCACGATCGCCATAGGGCGCGGCGGACGGTCCATCACGGACCGCAGCCTGCGCGCGCTCGACCGCAGCGCCTGAGCGCCGCGACACCCCCGCACCGCGTTGCCTCTCGCATAGCGAGACCAAGAAACTTCCTCTACGTTCCCCGCCGTACGGTGGGTGCAACACCAGCGCACCAAGGAGATATCCCAGTGGCCGAGCTGTTCTACGAGAACGACGCCGACCTGTCCATCATCCAGGGCCGCAAGGTCGCGGTCATCGGCTACGGCAGCCAGGGCCACGCCCACGCGCTGTCGCTGCGTGACTCCGGCGTCGACGTCGTCGTCGGCCTGAAGGAGGGCTCGAAGTCCAAGGCCAAGGCCGAGGAGCAGGGCCTGAAGGTCGTCTCGGTGTCCGAGGCCGCCGCGTGGGCCAACGTCATCATGATCCTGACGCCGGACCCGCTGCAGGCCGAGATCTACGAAGAGTCGATCAAGGGGCACCTGGAGGAGGGCGACGCGCTCTTCTTCGGCCACGGCTTCAACGTCCGCTACGGCTTCATCAAGCCCCCGGCCAACGTCGACGTCGCCCTGGTCGCCCCGAAGGGCCCGGGTCACCTGGTGCGCCGCCAGTACGAGGAAGGCCGCGGCGTGCCGTGCATCGCCGCCGTCGAGCAGGACTTCTCGGGCAACGCCTTCGCGCTCGCGCTCTCGTACGCGGCCGGCATCGGCGGCACCCGCGCCGGCGTCATCAAGACCACCTTCACCGAGGAGACCGAGACCGACCTGTTCGGTGAGCAGGCCGTCCTCTGCGGTGGCGCCTCCGCCCTGGTCAAGGCCGGTTTCGAGACCCTGACCGAGGCCGGCTACCAGCCGGAGATCGCGTACTTCGAGTGCCTGCACGAGCTGAAGCTCATCGTCGACCTCATGTACGAGGGCGGCCTGGAGAAGATGCGCTGGTCGGTCTCCGAGACCGCCGAGTGGGGCGACTACATCACCGGCCCCCGCATCATCACCGACGCCACCAAGGCCGAGATGAAGAAGGTCCTCGCCGAGATCCAGAGCGGCGAGTTCGCCAACACCTGGATGGCCGAGTACAAGGCCGGTCTGCCGAAGTACAACGAGTACAAGAAGGCCGACGAGGCGCACCTGCTGGAGACCACCGGCAAGAAGCTGCGCAAGCTGATGAGCTGGGTCGACAGCGACGAGAGCTGAGCCCGTGAGCGCGGGGGCCGGGACGGTGCGCCGTTCCGGCCCCCGGCGCACCCGCTGCACGCCGCGACACGGCCCTTCCGCAGCCTGGCTTGTCCACCCCGGCCAACCCCGGACGGGTGATCCTTCCGGACAGGCGGAATTCCGGCCGGGATCCGCCACTACACTGCTCAACACAACGCGTCAGGCCCACAGTGTCGTGCGTCTTCCACGCGGCTACCCCCTCCACCGCCTGCGGCCGTCGGGACGGCCGTCCGCACTGGACTTGTGAGGACCCACGTGAGCTCGAAACCTGTCGTACTCATCGCCGAAGAGCTGTCGCCCGCCACGGTGGACGCGCTCGGTCCGGATTTCGAGATCCGGCACGTCAACGGAGCCGACCGCGCGGAGCTGCTCCCCGCGATCGTGGACGTGGACGCCATCCTGGTGCGCTCCGCGACCAAGGTCGACGCCGAGGCCATCGCCGCCGCCCGGAAGCTGAAGGTCGTCGCCCGCGCCGGTGTCGGCCTCGACAACGTCGACGTCTCCTCGGCCACGAAGGCCGGCGTCATGGTCGTGAACGCCCCGACCTCCAACATCGTGACCGCCGCCGAGCTCGCCTGCGGCCTGCTCGTCGCCACGGCCCGCAACATCCCGCAGGCCAACACCGCCCTGAAGAACGGCGAGTGGAAGCGGAACAAGTACACGGGCGTCGAGCTCAGCGAGAAGACCCTCGGTGTCGTCGGCCTCGGCCGCATCGGCGTCCTGGTCGCGCAGCGCATGTCGGCCTTCGGCATGAAGATCGTCGCGTACGACCCCTACGTACAGCCCGCGCGCGCCGCCCAGATGGGCGTCAAGATGCTGACGCTGGACGAGCTCCTCGAAGTCGCCGACTTCATCACCGTGCACCTGCCCAAGACCCCCGAGACCCTCGGTCTCATCGGGGACGAGGCCCTGCACAAGGTGAAGCCGTCCGTCCGCATCGTCAACGCCGCGCGCGGCGGGATCGTGGACGAGGCCGCCCTGTACTCGGCCATCAAGGAGGGCCGCGTCGCCGGCGCCGGCCTCGACGTGTACGCGAAGGAGCCCTGCACGGACTCCCCGCTCTTCGAGCTCGACCAGGTCGTCTGCACCCCGCACCTCGGCGCGTCCACGGACGAGGCCCAGGAGAAGGCCGGCATCTCCGTCGCCAAGTCGGTGCGCCTGGCGCTCGCCGGCGAGCTCGTACCGGACGCCGTCAACGTCCAGGGCGGTGTCATCGCCGAGGACGTGCGCCCCGGTCTGCCGCTCGCCGAGAAGCTCGGCCGCATCTTCACCGCCCTCGCGGGCGAGGTCGCGGTCCGCCTCGACGTCGAGGTCTGCGGCGAGATCACCCAGCACGACGTCAAGGTGCTGGAACTCTCCGCCCTCAAGGGTGTCTTCGAGGACGTCGTCGACGAGACGGTCTCCTACGTCAACGCCCCGCTGTTCGCGCAGGAGCGCGGTGTCGAGGTCCGCCTGACCACCAGCTCGGAGTCCCCGGACCACCGCAACGTGGTCACCGTGCGCGGCACCCTGTCGGACGGTCAGGAAGTCTCGGTCTCCGGCACGCTGGCGGGCCCGAAGCACCTTCAGAAGATCGTCGGCATCGGCGAGTACGACGTGGACCTGGCGCTGGCCGACCAGATGCTCGTGCTGCGGTACACCGACCGCCCGGGCGTGGTCGGCACCGTCGGCCGCATCCTCGGCGAGGCCGGTCTGAACATCGCGGGCATGCAGGTCGCCCGTGCCGAGGAGGGCGGCGAGGCGCTCGGCGTCCTCACGGTCGACGCGGAGGTGCCGGTGAACGTCCTCGCGGAGATCTCCGCCGAGATCGGTGCGGTCTCGGCGCGTACGGTCAGCCTCGGCTGACGCGTACGAAACCTGCTCGTACGAGTGAAGGGCCCGGGGAAC
>NZ_JBHYVA010000079.1:0-6637 GCF_042750055.1 Streptomyces sp. NPDC059456 | reverse complement strand
CAGTCTTTTTGGGTTGGGGGGGGGTGTTTTTTGTGAATCCCCCCCGGGGCCCCCCGCGGGTGCTCTCAACCAACAGCTCCCGGTCGGGGGGCGGGCCGGGGCCCCCCCCCGGCCCCCATCGTCGTGTTCCGTGGCTGCTCTGCTCTGGCGTACAGGGTTCAGCTCCTGAGGGCCGCGGCCTTGTCGGCCAGCTCCGAGATCTCCCCGGCCAGGGACGCGAGCTGCCCGGCCAGCTCCTCGACGTCCTCGACGTCCTCGACGCCCTCGGTCTCCTCGGTCGGCTCCGCGGCCTGTACGGGCTCCGCGGCCCCTTCGGCCTGCGCCTGTTCCGCGGCCGGGGCGCCGAGCCCGCGCATCAGGGCCACCGCGAGGACACCGGCGGCGAGCAGGAGGGCGGTACCGCCCAAGGCGGCGTACTGCATGCCGTGGACGAAGGCCTCGCGGGCCACGGCCAGCAGCTGTTCGCCGGCCGCACCGCCGAGCTGGTGGGCGGTGGCGACGGCGCCGCCGAGGGTCTCCCGGGCGGCGGGCGCCGCGTCCGACAGGTCGGAGCGGTAGACGGCCGTGCCGAGGCTGCCCAGGACCGCCATGCCCAGCGCGCCGCCGAACTCCTGGCCGGTCTCCAGCAGGGACGCGGCCGAGCCGGCCTTCTCCGCGGGAGCCGAGCCCAGCGCCATGTCGGAGACCAGGGACATCACGGTGACGATGCCGGAGGCGAGCACCCCGGCGCCGGTCAGCAGCAGCCACAGGGAGTCGCTGCCGACCAGGCTGATCAGGGCGAACCCGCCGGCTGCCAGGGCGAAGCCGCCGGCGATGACGTACGCCCGGTCGGTCGTGCGGGCCAGGGCCGCGCCGGCCGGGGCGGCGGCGCCGATGACCAGCGAGGGCGCGAGGCTCCACAGGGCGGCCTCGAGCGTCCCCATGCCGAGCACCGACTGCAGGTACTGGGTGGTGAAGTAGGCCGAGCCCATCATGGCGAAGGCGGCGATGGTGTTGAGGGCGATCCCGGCGCCGAAGCCGCGGCCCCGGAAGAGGGCACGGCTGACCATGGCGTCGTCACGGGTGCGCTGGCGCCGGACGAAGATGGCCGCGAAGGCCAGGCCCACGGCCACGGAGACCAGGTGGAGCGGCCGGGCACCCTCGGCGGCGATCTCCTTCAGGCCGTACACGACCGGGAGCACGGCGGCCATCGACAGCGGGACGCTCAGCAGGTCGAAGCGGCCGGGCGCCGGGTCCTTGAACTCCGGGACCAGCATGGGGACGAGGACCAGCAGGAGCAGCATCGCGGGCACGTTGATCAGGAAGACCGAGCCCCACCAGAAGTGGTTCAGCAGCACGCCGCTCATCACGGAGCCGAGGGCGATGCCGCCGGTCATGGCCCCGGACCAGATGGCGATGGCCTGGCCGCGCTGCTTCGCGTCCTGGAAGAGGTTGCGCACGAGGGCCAGCGTGGAGGGCATCAGGGTCGCGCCGCCGACGCCGAGCAGCACCCGGGCCGCGATCAGCATCTCGGCGCTGGTGGCGTAGGCGGCGCAGACGGAGGCGATGCCGAAGGCGGTCGCGCCCGTCAGCAGCAGCTTGCGGCGGCCGATGCGGTCACCGAGCGAACCCATGGTGATCAGCAGGCCGGCGAGGGCGAAGGCGTAGCTGTCGAAGATCCAGAGCTGCTGGGTGGCGCTCGGGTCCAGCTCCCGGGTGATGGCCGGGATGGCGAAGTAGAGGACGGAGACGTCCATCGAGACCAGGAGCAGGGGCAGCAGGAGGACGGTGAAGGCGGTCCATTCCCGGCGGCCGGCCAGAGGTGCGGAGGGGTTCGTCATGAGCAGCAATGTACAAGCGTCATAAACGCCTGTCTAGTACGTCCGTATGGGACGTGCGTTTGAGACTGTCGTCTATGACGGCCGTCTTGATACGGTGAGGGCATGGGACACCGTGAAGATCTGCTCGAAGGCGCGAAGAAGTGCCTGGTCGAGAAGGGTTTCGTGCGGACGACCGCGCGCGACATCGTCAACGCCTCCGGCGCGAACCTGGCGTCGATCGGCTACCACTACGGCTCGAAGGACGCCCTGCTCACCCAGGCGTTCATCGCGATCGCCGAGGAGTGGGGCGATTCCTTCAAGCCGGACGTCACGGGTGAGGGCGGCTCGCTCGAACGCTTCCGCTCGATCTGGGACGGCGTGATCGGACAGCGCGACCAGGCGGCCCCGATGTGGACGGCCAGCCTGGAGATCGCGATGAACGGCGACCGGCTTCCGGAGCTGCGGGAGATGGTCGTGTCCTCGGAGGGCGAGGGGCGCAAGGGGCTGACCGAGATGTTCACGGGCATCCCGGAGGAGCGGCTCGAAGAGCGGGACATCCGGACCCTGGGCGGGCTGTACCAGGTGCTGGTCTCCGGGATGATGGTGCAGTGGCTGTACAACCCCGAGAACGCCGTCACCGCCGAGGAGTTGACCGAAGGCATGCGCCGCGCCGCGCAGATGATGGTGAACGGCAAGGACGCGGGCGCCCCCGCCTGAGGCCCGGCCGTGCGGGTATCCGGCCGGGTGCGCGGGCAGGCGTTCAGCCGTGCAGGCGGGCCGTTTTGAGGGCCATGTGGAGCAACAGGCGGTCCTCGCCGTCGTCCAGGTCCAGGCCGGTCAGCTGCTCCACCCGTCCCAGCCGGTAGTACAGGGTCTGGCGGTGGATGCCGAGGGCGGCCGCCGCGCGGCCCGCCTGGCCCGCGCAGTCCAGGAACAGCTCGGCGGTACGGGCCAGTTCCCGGTGCGCGGGCTCCCGCAGGACCCGGGTCGCCGGATCGCCCACCGGACCGGCGGCCGCGAGGGCGGCCAGCATCCGGTACGGGCCGATCGCCGACCACCGGGCCACCGTGCCGAACCGGGGCTGGGCCGCGGCCGCCACCGCCGCCGCCGAGGCCTGCGACCAGGCGTCGGGCAGGGCCGCCAGCCCCCGGTGGGGCTCCGCGATCCCGGCGGTCGCGCCGCCCTGGGCCAGCAGCCGGGTCGCCACGCCCTCGGCGGGGACGAGCACCTCGGCGGAACGCAGCCTGACCAGTACGGCGAGGGCCTGTCCGGACCGCCGCGCCGGCCGGTCCCCGGAGCCCGGCCCGGATGCGGAGCCCCTCTCGGCCCCGGCCCCGCCGGCCCGGCCGCCGTCTTCTCCGTCCCCCGGCCGGGGGACGGTGCACACCGCCGCCGTGCCCGGCACCGAGGCGGGGGCCTCGCCGGTCCACGGCGTCACGCACACCACCGCGTGCAGCCCGTCCGCCCCCGCGCCCAGGGCCATCCGGAGCGCGGCCACCGCCATGTCCTGCTCCCAGCCCCGGCCGGCCGTGAGCACCGCCCGGAACTCCCGGGACAGGTCGGCCCCCGCCTTCGCCTCCTCCGCGAGCAGGATCCCGATCCGCTCGGCCACGTCCATGGCGGCCGCGAGGACCTCCGGCCCGGGGCCGGGCTCCTGGTCGAGGAGCCACACGTACCCCTGCACGATCCCCCGGTAGCGCACCGGCAGGCAGATCCGCCCCCGGAAGACCCCCGCGTCCGGGGCCGCCGGAATGCGGACCGGCCCCGTGGCCCGCGCGATGCCGAAGGCCTCGAACCAGGCCCGCACGGCCGCCGTCGACTGCCGGGTCAGGATCGAGCGGGTGCGTACCGGGTCCATGGCGAGATCGTCGTCGCTGTCGTGCGCGCCGAAGGCGATGAGGCGGAAGTCCCGGTTCTCCAGCGTCGCCGGGGCACCGAGCAGCGCCGAGATCTCGTCCACCAGGTCCTGGTAATCGCCCTTCACCCGGACATTCTCCCACCCGGAAACCCGGTCTTCAGACAGATGTATGAGATCGGGGACACGGATGCGTGACAGCTGTCGATGGCAGAGGATCAAAGCGATCCTTAGGTTTCACGGTGGTTTTACTCGCGTTTTCCTTACGGTCCCGCCCACCCCGCGCGGACCGCGAGCCTGCTTCTGCCACCTGTAGGAGGTGCCCCGTGCTGGGTCCCGCGATCCTCGCCGCTTCGCGCAGCGACAAGATGCGCCGAATCGTCTCTGCCGCCCCGGTGACCAAGCCCGTGGTGACCCGGTTCATCCCCGGCGAGACGGTCGACCAGGTCATCCCGATCGTCAGGGACCTCACGCAGAAGGGCCTGGAGATCACGCTCGACGTGGTGGGCGAGGACATCACCACCGTGGAGCAGTCCTACGCCGCGCGTGACGCCTACCTCGAACTCATCGAGCACCTGGCGGGCCTGGAACTGGGCGAGACCGTCGAGATGTCCGTCAAGCTGTCGATGTTCGGCCAGGCGCTGGAGGGCGGCCACGAGCTCGCCCTCGCCAACGTCCGCCCGGTCGTCGAGGCCGCCGCCGCCATCGGCACCACCGTCACGCTGGACGCCGAGGACCACACCACCCTCGACTCGATGTTCGCCATCCACGAGGAGCTGCGCCGGGACTTCCCGCAGACCGGCTGCGTGATCCAGGCGTACCTGTTCCGCACCGAGGCCGACGCCCGCCGCCTGGCCGCCGCCGGCAGCCGCGTCCGGATCGTGAAGGGCGCCTACAAGGAGCCCGCCGAGGTCGCCTACCAGGACAAGGCCGAGATCGACAAGGCGTACGTCCGCATCCTGAAGACGCTGATGGAGGGCGAGGGCTACCCGATGATCGGGTCGCACGACCCGCGCCTGATCGCCATCGCCCAGGAGCTCGCCCGCACGGCGGGGCGCAAGCTGGACGAGTACGAGTTCCAGATGCTGTACGGCATCCGCAGCGAGGAGCACCTGCGGCTCGCCGCCGAGGGCCACCGGATGCGCGTCTACACCGCGTACGGGACGGACTGGTACGGCTACTTCATGCGGCGCCTCGCCGAGAAGCCGGCCAACCTCCTGTTCTTCCTCCGCTCGATGATCACCAAGAACTAGCCAGAACCAGGTCAAGGAGTTACCAGTCCCATGGATGCTGTGACCCAGGTCCCCGCGCCGGTCAACGAGCCGGTCCACTCGTACGCCCCCGGCACCCCGGAGCGCGCGCGCCTCGAAACGCAGCTCAAGCAGCTGTCCGAGAACCCCATCGACCTGCCGATGACGATCAACGGCGTCAAGCGCATGGGCGGGGGCGAGCGCTTCGACGTGGTCCAGCCGCACGACCACAAGTCCGTGCTCGGCACCTACGCCAACGCCACCGAGGACGACGCCCGCGAGGCCGTCGACGCCGCCCTGGCCGCCGCCCCGGCCTGGCGCGCCATGTCCTTCGACGACCGCGCCGCCATCATCCTGCGCGCCGCCGAGCTGCTGTCCGGCCCGTGGCGCGAGAAGCTGGCCGCCTCCACCATGCTGGGCCAGTCGAAGACCGCGCAGCAGGCCGAGATCGACACCCCGTGCGAGCTCGTCGACTTCTGGCGCTTCAACGTCCACTTCGCCCGCCAGATCCTGGCCGAGCAGCCGGTGGCGAACTCCGCCGGCGTGTGGAACCGCAGCGACCACCGCCCGCTCGAGGGCTTCGTCTACGCGATCACGCCGTTCAACTTCACGGCCATCGCCGGCAACCTGCCGACCGCCCCCGCCCTGATGGGCAACGTGGTCGTGTGGAAGCCGTCCCCGACGCAGACCCACTCCGCGGTCCTCCTGATGGAGCTCCTGGAGGAGGCCGGCCTGCCGAAGGGCGTCATCAACCTGGTGACGGGCGACGGCATCGCCGTCTCCGAGGTGGCCCTGAACCACCCCGAGCTGGCCGGCATCCACTTCACGGGTTCGACCAAGACCTTCCAGTACCTGTGGAAGACGGTCGGCAACAACATCGAGACGTACAAGTCCTACCCGCGCCTGGTCGGCGAGACCGGCGGCAAGGACTTCGTCGTCGCGCACCCGTCCGCGGACCGCGCCGTCCTGAAGACCGCCCTGACCCGCGGCTCCTTCGAGTTCCAGGGCCAGAAGTGCTCGGCGTCCTCGCGCGCCTACATCCCGGCCTCGATCTGGAACGACGGCTTCAAGGAGGCCTTCGCGGCCGAGGTCGACGGCATCACCATGGGTGACGTCCGCGACCTGACCAACTTCATCGGCGCCGTCATCGACGAGCGTTCGTTCGCGAAGAACAAGGCCGCGATCGACCGCGCCAAGGCCGACCCGACCTGCGAGATCGTCGCCGGCGGCAGCTACGACGACTCGGAGGGCTACTTCGTCCGCCCGACCGTCATCGTGTGCACCGACCCGGAGAACGAGGTCTTCACGACCGAGTACTTCGGCCCGATCCTCGCCGTCCACGTCTACGAGGACGCCGAGTTCGACGCGATGCTGGCGCAGATGGAGTCCGTCTCCGCGTACGCGCTGACCGGCTCGATCATCGCCGCCGACCGCTACGCGGCCGCGGACGCGATGGAGAAGCTCCGCTTCGCGGCGGGCAACTTCTACATCAACGACAAGTCGACCGGCGCCGTCGTCGGCCAGCAGCCCTTCGGCGGCGGCCGTGCCTCGGGCACCAACGACAAGGCCGGCGCCGCGAGCAACCTGCACCGCTGGGTGTCGACCCGCTCCATCAAGGAGACGCTGGTCGCGCCGACCGAGTACGGCTACCCGCACATGGGCTGATCCCGGTGATCCCGGTGATCCCGCCCCGCTGAGCCCCGCCCCCCGTGCGCGAGCCCCCCAGACGCAAA
>NZ_JBHYVA010000078.1:0-19088 GCF_042750055.1 Streptomyces sp. NPDC059456 | reverse complement strand
ACCGCCCGCGGCTTGCGGGCGGGGGGCGCGGGCCCCCCGAGGACGCCGGGCGGGGGGCGGACCAGCTCGTCTACTCCAACGCCCTCGTCGTGTGCGTCGGCAAGGACGACGCCGAGGTGGCCCGCCGCGCCGCGGCCATCGGCCGGGACGTGGACGAGCTCAAGGCCAACGGCCTGGCCGGCTCCCCGGCCGAGGTCGTGGAGAAGATCGGCGCCTACGCGGCCGTCGGCAGCTCCCGCGTCTACCTCCAGCTGCTCGACCTCGACGACCTGGACCACCTGGAGCTGATCTCGGCCCGGGTGCTGTCCCAGCTCGGCTGAGGGAGGCGGAGCAGCCGTGCCCCGCGCGTGCGGACCGCTCGCCGAAGCCCTGGCCCGCAGGACCGTGCTCCTGGACGGCGGGCTGAGCAACCAGCTCGCCGACCAGGGCTGCGACCTGTCCGGCGGCCTCTGGTCGGGCCGGGTGCTCGCCGAGCGGCCGGACCAGGTGGAGGCCGCGCACACGGCGTACGCCCAGGCCGGCGCCGAGGTGCTGATCACCGCCAGCTACCAGGTCGGGTACGAGGCCTTCGCCGCCCGGGGCCACGACCGCGCCGCGACCACCGCCCTGCTGCGGCGCAGCGTGGCCCTGGCCGCGCGGGCTGCCGAGGCCGCCGACCATGAGGTGTGGGTCGCGGCCTCGGTCGGCCCGTACGGGGCGGTGCTCGCGGACGGCTCCGAGTACCGGGGGCGGTACGGGCTGAGCGTGCGCGAGCTCGCCGCCTTCCACCGCCCCCGCATCGAGGCCCTGCTCGCGGCGGGCCCCGACGTCCTGGCCCTGGAGACCATCCCGGACGCCGCCGAGGCCGAAGCCCTCCTCGGCGTCCTCGCCGGGACCGGTGCCCGGGCCTGGCTGAGCTACACCGTGGACGGCGCCCGCACCCGTGCCGGCCAGGGCCTCCCCGAGGCCTTCGCCCTCGCCGAGGCCCCGGAGGTCATCGCCGTCGGCGTCAACTGCTGCGACCCCGTGGACGTGCTGCCCGCCCTGGAGGCGGCGGCCTCCGTCACCGGCAAGCCGCTCCTCGCCTACCCCAACGACGGATCCGTCTGGGAGGCGGCCACCGGCACCTGGCACGCACCGGCCGATCCGGCCCCCTGGCCCACGGGCGCCTGGACCGCCGCCGGGGCCCGCCTCGTCGGCGGATGCTGCCGCATCGGCCCGGCCCGCATCGCGGAACTGGCCGCCGGGCGCTGACCGCGCCCCGCCCGCGGGCCGCGCCCCGCCCGCAGGCCGCGCCCCGCCCGCAGGCCGCGCTCCGACCGGCTCCGCGGGCCGCCGGATACCGTTACAGGCCCCTGTGGTCCCAGCGTTCGCCGAGCACCCCGCCCCCCGACGCGACCAGCGCGGTCATCTCCTCCTCGACGGCCGCGAGTTCCACGGGCAGGTCCATCACGGCCAGCTGTTCGCCGTAGTGGACCAGCGCGGTGAGGAGCAGCTGGGTCCGGTCGGGATCCAGGGCGCACATCCGGCGTGCGGCGGCCACGGATTCGGTGCGCAGCGCGAGCGCTATGTCGGGCCGGTGGGCGAACTCCCACTGGCTGTACTGGAACAACGCGACCGCCAGCAGCGGCAGATAGGCCAACGGACTCACCCGGACCAGAACGCGGTAAGCGGCGACCTGCTGCCCGACCGGCAGCGTCCCCGATCCGAGGAGCGCCACCCGGGCTCGCAGCACAGCGTCGTGATTGATGTTCTCCGTGGGATTCATGAGAGAGATTCTGAAAGCCGCACCGGGGCCCAAACAAGGGCAATCGGCTGTGCTCTCGGTCCTACGAAAACCGCCTCTGACCTGTCATGATGGATACGTCTTCACCCCTGCGCCCGGATTCCGGCGGCCGGCTCGCCGCCACAGCGCCCGCAAGCCCGCCCGGGAGGACAAAACCCGTTGGTCCGACCGCTGGCGCCAGCACATACTCGAGCGCATGTTCCTGACGATCACCACCACCGGCACCGTCGCGGACCCGGCGACTGACCTGGGCTTTCTGCTGCACAAGCACCCCGGGAAGGCGCAGGCGTTCGCCACCTCCCACGGCAGCGCCCACGTGTTCTACCCCGAGGCCACGGCCGAACGCTGCACGGCGGCGCTGCTGCTGGAGGTGGACCCCGTCGCACTCGTGCGGCGCGGCCAGGGCAAGGGACGCGGGGGAGCACCCGACGCCGCTCTCGCGCAGTACGTCAACGACCGCCCGTACGCGGCCTCCTCGCTGGTCGCCGTCGCCCTCGGCAAGGTCTTCCGCAGCGCCCTGGCCGGCCAGTGCGCCGCCCGCCCCGAGCTGCCGGAGCGGGCCCGCCCGCTGCGGATCGAGATCCCGGCACTGCCCGCGCGCGGCGGAGCGGCGTTGGTGGACCGGCTGTTCGGCCCGCTCGGCTGGGACCTCGTACGGGCCGAACCGCTGCCGCTCGACGAGCAGTTCCCCGAGTGGGGCGACTCCCGGTACGTACGGCTGGTCCTGGAGGGCGAGCTGCGGCTCGCCGACGCCCTGCGCCAGCTCTACGTCCTGCTGCCCGTGCTCGACGACGCCAAGCACTACTGGATCGCCCCCGACGAGGTCGACAAGCTGCTGCGCGCCGGAGACGGCTGGCTGGCCGCGCACCCCGACAACGGCCTGATCACCTCCCGTTACCTCGCCCGCCACAAGCGACTCACCAGGGACGCCCTCGACCGCCTGGAGCTGGTCCGCCTCGCCGAGTCCGACGGCAGCGAGGTCGAGGAGATCGACAACGCGGTCGACGAGACCAGTGACACCGAGGAGCGGCCCGTACCCCTCGCGGTAAAGCGCCGCGCGGCGATCCTCGCCGCGCTGCGCGCCGCCGGCGCGGCCCGCGTCCTCGACCTCGGCTGTGGACAGGGCCAGCTGGTCCAGGCCCTCCTCAAGGACGTGGCGTTCACCGAGATCGTCGGTGTCGACGTGTCGATGCGGGCCCTCGGCACGGCCGCCAAGCGGCTGCGGACGGAGCGGATGGGGGAGCGGCAGAGCAGCCGCCTGCAGCTGCTCCAGGGTTCGCTCGCCTACACCGACAAGCGGCTGGCCGGCTACGACGCGGCCGTGCTGAGCGAGGTCATCGAGCACCTGGACCTGCCGCGGCTGCCCGCCCTGGAGTACGCCGTGTTCGGCGCGGCCCGCCCCCGCACCGTCCTCGTCACCACACCCAACGTGGAGTACAACGTCCGCTGGGAGACCCTGCCCGCCGGGCACGTCCGGCACGGGGACCACCGCTTCGAGTGGACCCGCGCCGAATTCCGGGCCTGGGCCGCGAAGGTGGCCGAACGGCACGGATACGCGGTGGAGTTCACCGCCGTGGGCGACGACGACCCGGAGGTCGGGCCGCCGACGCAGATGGCCGTCTTCACGCAGCTCACCGCGGACACCGCAGCCACCGCCACCACCACCGACACCCCGAAGGAGGGCGAGGCAGCATGACCAGCCCCACCAGCACCACCACCGACGGCAGGCGACGCGTACTTCCCGTCACCGACCTGTCCCTCGTCGTCCTGATCGGGGCCACCGGATCCGGGAAGTCCACCTTCGCCCGCCGGCACTTCAAGCCCACCGAGGTCCTCTCCTCCGACTACTGCCGGGGCCTGGTCGCCGACGACGAGAACGACCAGAGCGCCAGCAAGGCCGCCTTCGAGGTCCTCCACCACATCGCCGGCAAACGGCTGGAAGCCGGCCGTCTCACCGTCGTCGACGCGACCAGCGTGCAGCCCGAGGCCCGCCGGCAGCTCGTGCAGCTCGCCCGCCAGTACGACGTCCTGCCCATCGCCATCGTCCTCGACCTGCCCGAAGAGGTGTGCGCCGAACGCAACGCCGCCCGCCCCGACCGGGCCGCACTGCCCCGCGCCGTCATCCAGCGGCACCGCCGGGACCTGCGCCGCTCGCTGCGCGGACTGGAGCGGGAGGGCTTCCGCAAGGTCCACGTGCTGCGCTCCGCCGAGGAGGCGGACACCGCGGAGGTGGTGCTGGAGAAGCGGTACAACGACCTCACCCACCTCACCGGCCCCTTCGACATCATCGGCGACATCCACGGCTGCTCCTCCGAGCTGGAGACCCTGCTCGGCAAGCTCGGCTACGAGGACGGCGTCCACCCCGAGGGCCGCACCGCCGTCTTCGTCGGCGACCTCGTCGACCGCGGCCCGGACAGCCCCGGCGTACTGCGCCGGGTGATGGGCATGGTCGGCTCCGGCAACGCCCTGTGCGTGCCCGGCAACCACGAGAACAAGCTCGGCCGCCACCTCAAGGGGTCCAAGGTCCAGCGGACCCACGGACTCGCCGAGACGATCGAGCAGCTGGAGCGCGAGCCGGAGGAGTTCGTCCGGGAGGTGCGGGAGTTCATCCGCGGCCTGGTCAGCCACTACGTCCTCGACGGCGGCAGGCTGGTGGTCTGCCACGCCGGCCTGCCCGAGAAGTACCACGGGCGCACCTCCGGCCGGGTCCGCTCGCACGCCCTGTACGGGGAGACCACCGGCGAGACCGACGAGTTCGGCCTGCCCGTGCGCTACCCGTGGGCCGAGGATTACCGCGGCAAGGCGGCCGTGGTCTACGGCCACACCCCGGTCCCGAACACGGCCTGGATCAACAACACCATCTGTCTGGACACCGGCGCCGTCTTCGGCGGGAAGATGACCGCGCTGCGCTGGCCCGAGCGCGAACTGGTCGACGTACCGGCCGAGAAGGTCTGGTACGAGCCGGTCAAGCCGCTCGCCGCCGAGGCGCCGGGCGGACACGAGGGGCGGCCGCTCGACCTGGACGACGTCCGGGGGCGCCGGATCGTGGAGACCCGGCACCTGGGCAACGTCACCGTGCGCGAGGAGAACGCGGCGGCGGCCCTGGAGGTCATGAGCCGCTTCGCGGTGGACCCGCGGCTCGTCCCGTACCTGCCGCCGACGATGGCGCCCACGGCCACCTCGCACGAGGAGGGCTACCTGGAGCACCCGGCCGAGGCGTTCGCCCAGTACCGCAAGGACGGCATCGCCCAGGTCGTCTGCGAGGAGAAGCACATGGGCTCCCGCGCCACCGTCCTGGTCTGCAAGGACGCCGACGCGGCCCGGGCCCGCTTCGGCGTTGGGGGTACCTCCCACGCCGAAGGCAGTGGGGGAGGGCCGACCGGTTCCGTCTGCACCCGCACCGGACGGCCCTTCTTCCACGACCCCGAGGTCACCGAGGAGGTGCTCGCCCGGCTGCGCGGGGCCGTCACCGACGCGGGCCTGTGGGACGAGCTGGGCACCGACTGGCTGCTGCTGGACGGCGAACTGCTGCCCTGGTCGCTGAAGTCCACCGGCCTGCTGCGCAACCAGTACGCCGCCGTCGGCGCGGCCTCCCGCGCCGTCTTCCCGGACGCCCTCGCCGCGCTGGCCGCGGCCGCCGGACGCGGCATCGACACCGGCGACCTGCTCGCCCGCCAGCAGGACCGGGCCGCCGACGCCGCACGCTTCACCGACGCCTACCGGCGCTACTGCTGGACCACCGACGGGCTGGACGGCGTACGGTTCGCGCCGTTCCAGCTCCTGGCGGCGGCCGGGCGCTCGCTGGCCCGCGTACCCCACGACGAGCAGCTGTTCTGGCTGGACCGGCTGGTCGCGGCCGACGAGGCCGCCGGCACCGGGCTGCTGCGGCGCACCGCCCGGATCCTGGTGGACACCGCCGACGAGGACTCCGTGCGGGCCGGCACCGACTGGTGGCTGGAGCTGACGGCCGCCGGCGGCGAGGGCATGGTCGTCAAACCGCTCCAGGCGTACGCCCGGGACGGCAAGGGCCGTCTGGTGCAGCCCGGCGTCAAGGTGCGCGGCCGCGAGTACCTGCGGATCATCTACGGCCCGGAGTACACGCGTCCGGAGCAGCTGGAGCGGCTGCGGCAGCGGTTCCTGGGGCACAAGCGCTCCCTGGCCCTGCGCGAGTACGCGCTCGGGCTGGAGGCCCTGGACCGGCTGGCGGCCGACGAGCCGCTGTGGCGGGTGCACGAGGCGGTCTTCGCGGTGCTCGCCCTCGAATCGGAGCCGGTCGACCCCCGGCTGTGAGGCGGGGCCGGGCGCCCGGCCCCGCAACGAAGTAAAGGGGAAGCCCCTGTTCGGCCCGGAATTAGGTCGTTCGGGGGAACTTTCCCGGGGAACGCCGGGGAAACCACCGGCGGGATCGTTCATCCAGGGCAGCGGAATGTCCGCGACCCTGGAAGGACGGAACGTCACTTATGAAGATGACCGCGCGCGGAAGCATTGCGGCACTCATGACCTGTATGGCTGCGGCCGGCGCGGCCACCCCGGCCCTGGCCGACGCGGTGCCGGTCGGTGTCCCCCTGGAGGCCGTGAAGACCACGCTGGGCGTGGACACCCCGCGCGTGGCCACCGCGGTTCCGGTACCGGTCGTCGGCGCTCCGGAGGCCCCCCGGTTCCACAAGGGCGACCTGCTCCCCAACCCGGTCCTGCCGGCCGTGCCGATCGCCACCGAGCTCGGCAGCACCCTCGTCGGCGCGCCCGTGCCGAACCTGCTCGGCGACCCGAAGACCGACGGCGAGGGCACGCTGGAGACCCCGGCCACCGATCTGCTCACGAGCACCCCCGGTGCGGTCGTCGGCGCGCCGCTGACGATGCCGGACGGTGCGAACCACGGCATCCCGGACCTCGCCACCCCCAAGCTCGGCCTGACCGCCCCGGAGCTGATCGGGGCCCCGACGGCGCTCCTCGGTCTGCGCTGACCCCGCCGGGGACGCCGGGGCCGGCGGGGCCGCCGGTCGTGCCGGGCCTCCTGAGCGAACGCCACGTCAAAAAGCCGTCCGGTCTGCGAACGTGTACGCCATGGGATTCCATGTCGACTCCGAGACCGGGCGGCTTCGCCGCGTCATCCTCCACCGGCCGGACCTGGAGCTGAAGCGGCTCACACCGAGCAACAAGGACGCACTGCTCTTCGACGACGTGCTGTGGGTGCGCCGGGCCCGGCAGGAGCACGACGGCTTCGCCGACGTCCTGCGCGACCGCGGCGTGGAGGTGCACCTCTTCGGCGACCTGCTCACCGAGGCCCTGGAGATCCCGGAGGCCAGACACCTCGTCCTGAACCGGGTGTTCGACGAGAAGGAGTACGGGCCGCTCGCCACCGACCACCTGCGCGCGGTCTTCGACGGCCTTCCGGCGACCGGGCTGGCCGAGGCGCTGGTCGGCGGGATGACCAAGCGGGAGTACCTGGAGCGGCACGCCGAGCCGGTCTCGGTGCGCTTCCACGCCATGGAGCTGGACGACTTCCTGCTGGGTCCGCTGCCCAACCACCTGTTCACCCGGGACACCTCCGCGTGGATCTACGACGGGGTGTCCATCAACGCGATGCGCTGGCCGGCCCGGCAGCGCGAGACGGTGCACTTCGAGGCGATCTACAAGCACCACCCGCTGTTCACGTCCTCGGGGGCCTTCCACTACTGGTCGCAGGGGCAGGCGGACTACCCCTCGACCATCGAGGGCGGGGACGTGCTCGTCATCGGCAACGGCGCGGTGCTGATCGGGATGAGCGAGCGCACCACGCCGCAGGCGGTGGAGATGCTCGCGCGGGGCCTGTTCGCCGCCGGGTCGGCGAAGACGATCGTGGCGCTGGACATGCCGAAGCGGCGGGCCTTCATGCACCTGGACACCGTGATGACGATGGTGGACGGAGATACGTTCACTCAGTACGCGGGCCTCGGCATGCTGCGCTCCTACACGATCGAGCCGGGCGAGGGCCTGCAGGAGCTGAAGGTGACCGACCACCCGCCGGAGCACATGCACCGGGCGATCGCGGCGGCCCTGGGGCTGGACTCGATCCGGGTGCTGACCGCCACGCAGGACGTGCACGCGGCGGAGCGCGAGCAGTGGGACGACGGCTGCAACGTGCTGGCCGTCGAGCCGGGGGTGGTGGTGGCGTACGAGCGGAACGTGACGACCAACACGCACCTGCGCAAGGAGGGCATCGAGGTCATCGAGATCCCAGGCAGCGAACTGGGGCGCGGCCGGGGCGGCCCGCGGTGCATGAGCTGCCCGGTCGAGCGGGACCCGGCCTGACCCCGGGACCCGGCCCGACGCGGAGGAAGGCGGCCGAGGGGGGCTGTATATCAATACAGGGGATCGTATAGAGTTCCAATATCCCCTGTTAGCACGACCCTGGAGCGCCCCCATGGCCACCGACCTCGCCGGCCGCAGTTTCCTCAAGGAGCTCGACTTTTCAGCCGCCGAGTTCCGCGGCCTGATCGAGCTCGCCGCCGAACTGAAGGCGGCCAAGAAGGCCGGGGTCGAACAGCGCCGCCTCCAGGGCCGGAACATCGCCCTGATCTTCGAGAAGACCTCGACGCGCACCCGCTGCGCGTTCGAGGTGGCCGCCGCCGACCAGGGGGCCCACACCACCTACCTCGACCCCGCCGGCTCCCAGATCGGCCACAAGGAGTCGATCAAGGACACGGCGCGGGTGCTGGGCCGGATGTTCGACGGCATCGAGTACCGCGGGGACAGCCAGGAGGCCGTCGAAGCGCTCGCCGAGCACTCCGGAGTGCCGGTGTTCAACGGTCTCACCGACGACTGGCACCCGACCCAGATGCTGGCCGACGTGCTCACCATGACCGAGCACTGCACCAAGCCGCTGGACCGGATCGCCTTCGCCTACCTCGGCGACGCCCGCTTCAACATGGGCAACTCGTACCTGGTGACCGGCGCGCTGCTCGGCATGGACGTGCGCATCGTCGCGCCGAAGGCGTACTGGCCGGCCGAGTCCGTGGTGGCCCGGGCGCGCGAGCTCGCGGCCGCCGGCGGGGCCCGGATCACGCTGACCGAGGACGTCGCCGAGGGCGTGGCCCAGGCGGACTTCGTCGCCACCGACGTGTGGGTGTCCATGGGCGAGCCCAAGGAGGTCTGGGACGAGCGGATCGCCGCCCTGGCCCCGTACGCCGTCACGATGGACGTGCTGCGCGCGACCGGGAACCCGGACGTGAAGTTCCTGCACTGCCTGCCCGCCTTCCACGACCTGGGCACCAAGGTCGGCCGCGAGATCCACGAGCGGCACGGGCTGGACTCGCTGGAGGTGACGGACGAGGTGTTCGAATCCGCGCACTCGGTCGTCTTCGACGAGGCCGAGAACCGGCTGCACACCATCAAGGCCGTGCTCGTCGCCACCCTGGCCGGGCCGGACCGGGGTCCGTCCGCATAGCCGTCCGGGCCCGTCCGCATAGTCATGCGGGCGTCGCCGGCGGGCATCCCGGGTCACCCGCGTGTCGCGTTTCTGTGACGGAAGTCAGGATGCGGTGATACCTTCGACGGTGTGAGCCCCTTCATCGGTTCCACGGCAGCGACCGAACGGTGGCGCCACCTGCGGGTGACCCGGCAGGACGGCGTGGCCACCGTCACCCTCGACCGCCCCGAGAAACTCAACGCCCTCACCTTCGGCGCCTACGCCGACCTGCGCGACCTGCTCGCCGAACTCTCCCGGGAGCGGTCCGTGCGCGCCCTCGTGCTCGGCGGCGAGGGGCGCGGCTTCTGCTCCGGCGGGGACGTCGACGAGATCATCGGCGCCACCCTCGGCATGGACACCGCCCAGCTCCTCGACTTCAACCGGATGACCGGCCAGGTCGTGCGGGCCGTCCGCGAAGCCCCCTTCCCGGTGATCGCCGCCGTCCACGGGGTCGCCGCCGGAGCCGGAGCCGTCCTCGCGCTCGCCGCCGACTTCCGGATCGCCGACCCCACCGCCCGCTTCGCGTTCCTCTTCACCCGCGTCGGCCTCTCCGGCGGCGACATGGGCGCCGCGTACCTGCTGCCCCGCGTCGTCGGCCTCGGCCACGCCACCCGGCTGCTGATGCTCGGAGAGCCCGTACGCGCCCCGGAGGCCGAGCGCATCGGCCTGCTCAGCGAGGTCACCGAGGAGGGCAAGGCCGGCGCACGGGCCGCCGAACTCGCCGCGCACCTCGCGGCCGGCCCCGCCCTCGCCTACGCGCAGACCAAGGCACTGCTGACCGCCGAGCTCGACATGCCGCTGGCCGCCGCCGTCGAGCTCGACGCCAACACCCAGGCCCTGCTCATGAACGGCCGGGACTACGCCGAGTTCCACGCCGCCTTCACCGCGAAGCGGCCCCCGGAGTGGGAGGGCAGGTAGCGCCATGGCCGCGGGCACCATGCCGGCCGGCAGCACCCGGCCCGCCCTGCGGGTCGCCGTCGTCGGCGGCGGACCGGGCGGGCTGTACGCCGCCGCACTGCTGGCCCGCCAGGGCCACACCGTCGAGGTCTGGGAACGGGGTGCCCCCGAGGACACCTTCGGTTTCGGCGTGGTGCTCTCCGACGAGACCCTCGGCGGCATCGAACGGGCCGACACCGTCGTCTACGCCGCCCTCGGCGCGGAGTTCGTCCGCTGGGACGACATCGACATCGTGCACCGGGGCCGGCTGCTGACCTCCGGCGGACACGGCTTCGCCGCCCTCGGCCGCCGCAGACTGCTGGAGATCCTCCACGAACGCTGCGCCGGACTCGGGGTCACGCTCCGCTTCCGCACCGCGGCGCCCGCCGCCGCGGCCCTGGCGGCCTCGTACGACCTGGTCGTCGCGGCCGACGGAGTGCACAGCGCGACCCGGCAGAGCGGCGCCGCCCACTTCCGCCCGACGCTGACCGGCGGGCGCTGCCGGTACATCTGGCTCGCCGCCGACTTCGCCTTCGACGCCTTCCGCTTCGAGATCGCGGAGACCGAGCACGGCGTCATGCAGCTGCACGCCTACCCGTACTCCGCCGCCGGCTCCACCGTGATCGTCGAGATGCACGAGCAGGTGTGGCGGGCCGCCGGCTTCGACCTGTGCGACGAGGCCGAGTCGGCCGCCCGCTGCGCCAAGATCTTCGCCGAGGCCCTGCGCGGCCGTCCGCTGCACGGCAACCGCTCGGCGTGGACGGAGTTCCGCACGGTCGTCAACGAGCGCTGGTCGCACGGCAACGTGGTCCTGCTCGGCGACGCGGCCCACACCGCGCACTTCTCCATCGGCTCCGGCACCAAACTGGCGGTGGAGGACGCCCTCGCGCTCGCCGAGGCCGTGGCCGCGGAGCCGGACGTGCCCGCCGCGCTGGCCGCGTACGAGAGCGCCCGGCGCCCGGCTGTCGCCTCGACCCAGCGGGCCGCCGCCGCCAGCATGCGCTGGTTCGAGGAGCTCGCCGGGTACGTGGACCAGCCCGCCCGGCAGTTCGCCTTCAACCTGCTCACCCGCAGCCGCCGGGTCACCCACGACAACCTGCGGCTGCGCGACGAGCGGTTCACCCGGGCCGTTGAACGGGACTTCGGCTGCCCGGACGAGCACACCCCGCCGATGTTCACCCCGCTGAAGCTGCGCGGGCTGACTCTGCGCAACCGCGTCGTGGTCTCCCCGATGGACATGTACTCCGCCCAGGACGGCGACGGCACGCCCGGGGACTTCCACCTCGTGCACCTGGGCGCCCGGGCCCTCGGCGGAGCCGGCCTGGTCATGACCGAGATGGTCTGCGTGTCCCCCGAGGGCCGGATCACCCCCGGCTGCACCGGCCTGTACACGGCCGGGCAGGCCGCCGCCTGGACCCGCATCGCGGACTTCGTGCACGCCTGCGCGCCCGGCACCGCGCTCGGCGTCCAGCTCGGCCACTCAGGTCCCAAGGGCTCGACACGGCTCATGTGGGAGGGCATGGACGACCCGCTCCCGGAGGGCAACTGGCCGGTGGCGGCCGCCTCCGCACTGCCCTACCGGCCGGGCGTCTCGGCCGTCCCGCGGGCCCTGACCACCGAGGACCTCGCGTCGGTCCGCTCCGATTTCGCGGCCGCCGCCGTACGGGCCGCCGACTGCGGGTTCGACCTGCTGGAACTGCACTGCGCCCACGGCTACCTGCTGTCCGGGTTCCTCTCCCCGCTGACCAACCACCGCACCGACGCCTACGGGGGCCCGCTGGAGAACCGGCTCCGGTTCCCGCTGGAGGTCTTCGACGCGGTCCGCGCCGTCTGGCCCGACGACCGCCCGATGACCGTCCGCATCTCCGCCACCGACTGGGCCCCGGGCGGCACCTCCGCACAGGACGCGGTGGACATCGCGGCCGCGTTCGCCGCCCACGGGGCCGACGCCATCGACGTGTCGACCGGCCAGGTCGTGGCGGACGAGGCCCCCGAGTACGGGCGCTCGTACCAGACCCCGTACGCCGACCGGATCCGCAACGCACTGGGCATTGCGGTCATCGCCGTCGGCGCCATCTCCTCCTGGGACGACGTGAACTCCCTGCTGCTGGCGGGCCGCGCCGACCTCTGCGCGGTGGGCCGCCCCCACCTGTACGACCCGCACTGGACCCTGCACGCGGCCGCCGACCAGTCCTACGAAGGCCCGGCCGCACCCTGGCCCGCCCCCTACCGCGCCGGCAGCCGCAAACCCCCGTCCGGACGCGGTTGAGCCGGCGCCACCCGCCCGGCGTCGGGCACCGGGCACTCGTGGCACCGGCACGGCCGCGGATGCGGCCGGTCCGGCCACCGCCCGCCGCGCAGCTCCCGGGCGCGGGCCTCCAGCCGGGCCGCCGCCAGCGCCGCGTCCGCCGCGGCCGTCGCGCCCCAGAACCCGGACCAGCCGGCGGCGCGCAGCACGGCCGGGCCGTGCACCAGCTTCGGCCGGAAGGTGTGCAGGTGGCGGGTGTGGACGTACTGGGACACCTGGCGCCGGGTATGCCGGGGGCGCCCGACGACCAGGCACACGTCCCCGCCGTCCAGCGTGTCGAAGACGTGGACCCGGGCACCGCCCGCGAAGGTCTTCGTACCCGGGCGCAGGCCCTGGCCGCCCTCGCCCCCGCGGCGCCACTGCACGACGTTCGCCGCCAGCATCCACAGGGGTCCGGGGGCCTCCTCGGCCCCGTCCGGCGTGCTCATACGGCGGCCAGTTCCACGCGGTCCTCGACCGGGGTGTAGCCCAGGCGCCGGTAGAGGGCGTTGCTCGTCGGGTTGGCCAGGTCCGTGAAGAGCAGCACCTGCGAGGCGCCGGCCGCGTACGCCGCTTCGCTCACCGCGTGCGTGACGCCGGCGGCGTACCCGCGGCCGCGGAGCTCCGGCGGGGTGTAGACCGGGCCGACCCGGGAGACCGAGCCGATCACCCGGAAGAACCCGGCCATCGACACCGGTGTCCCGGCGTCCTCCCAGAGCAGCGCGCCCCCGTACGAGAGCCGGTCGCGCAGGAACGCCTCGGAGGGGCCGCCCGGCTCCCCGGTCTCCCGCTTGAACGCCCCGGCCCAGTCCAGCAGCAGCGGGAGGTCGGCCGCGGTCGCGGTCCGGACCCGCCCGGCCGGGGCGGGGTCCGGGGCGAGGAGACCGGCGAGCCGGTGCAGCCGGAGCTCCTCGGTGACCTCGCTCGGCCGGCCCCAGGCCGCGGCCAGCACCTGCGCGTCGGCGCGGCGGGCGTTGAGCGCGCCGACCCCGGCGAGCAGCGGCTCGGTGGCGAACGCGGCCCCCAGCGCGTGGACGGCCTCCCGCGGCAGCGCGCCGATCAGCAGCGGATACGGCGGGGTGCGCAGCAGGGCGCCGGTGACGCCGCCGTCGGCGGCCGTCCACCAGCCGAAGAACGGCTCGGCGGACCCGTAGGCGCCCCGGCCGGTCCGCTGCAGTGCGTCGGCCGCCGTCAGCAGGGTGGTGTTGGTGACGGGCTCGCGGGCCACTGCCGGGCCCGCCGCGGCGAGATAGGCCGCCAGGTCATGGGTGAAGGTCCACGTCATGGCTCATGATGGCGTCGCACCGCCCGCCCGCGCACACGGATTTACGAGGGCAGCCAGGCCGGCCACCACGGCGGCACGTTGTCGGTCCCGCACAGTCCGGAATCCCCGGGGTACCCGTCCAGGGTGCCCCTGACGGCGAAGTACCAGACCACCACCGCGGCCAGCACGGCCAGGATCGCCGCGGCCCGCACCGGCAGCGGCAGACGGCGGGTGAGCAGGGCGAGGACCAGCGCGAGGGCCGCGCAGCCCGGCACCAGGAACAGCATCTCGAAGCTCAGCTCGAACTTCCCGCCGGCCTCCCAGCCCGCGTCGCAGTACGCGCGGGCGTTGGCGGCGAGCCGCGAGGCCGAGAAGCCCGCCACGGCGCCGGTCAGCGCCGCCCCGGCGAGCTGGAGCCGCGCGGCCCGCCGCCCGGGCGGTGCCACGGGCGGCTGGTACCAGGTCACCGGCGGGGGCGGGGTCTGCGGAGGGTACGACGACCGCCGCGGGGTCGGGAGCGGTGGCGGCGGAGGAAGATCACGTTGTGTCACAACCCCTGGTGACGCGGCCGCCGTTGGCTACGGTTCCAGGAACCGCGCACCGATGTCCCGCAGCCGGACGTGCAGTTCGGCGAAGACGGCCGCCGCCCGGTCGCCCGGCCAGTCCGCGGGCAGCAGTTCGCGCGGCAGTCCCGGGTCGGCGTACGGCAGGCGCCGCCAGGTGTCCAGGGCGAGCAGGTAGCCGCGGTAGGCCTCCTCCGGGGTCGGCGCCGGGCCCGACTGCAGGGCCCGCAGCGCCGGCTCGTGCAGGTCGAGGAACTCCTCGTGCTGCTTGGCCAGCGAGGTCAGGTCCCACCACCGGGCCACCGCCTCGGCGGTCGGGGCGAAGCCGAGGTGGCCGCCGCGGAACAGCTCCACGTACGGCGTCAGGTGCAGCCGGTCCAGGGTGTGCCCGGTCTCCTCGTACAGGTGGGCCGGGGCGATCCACACCCCCGGCGCCACCGCGCCGAAGCCCAGCCGGGCGAGCCGCGAGCGCAGCAGGTGCCGCTTGTGCCGCTCCTGCTCCGGTACGGAGAACACCGCCAGCAGCCATTCGCCGGCCGGGTGCGCGTCGCGGTCGCCGTAGATCCGCCGGTCGCCGTCGTCCAGCAGCTGCTGCGCCTCCGCGGAGAGCTCGTACCCCGCCGAACCGTCCGCGGCGCGCGCGGGCAGCAGGAAGCCGCGCCGCTTCAGCCGGGACACCGACGAGCGGACCGACGGGGCGTCCACGCCGGCCGCGCCCAGCAGGCGGACCAGGGCCGACACCGGGACCGGGCCCGCGAAGGCCCGCCCGTAGGCTCCGTAGAACGTGACGATCAGGGATCGCGGGGTGTGCTGCTCGACCACGGCATCACTCTAGATCGCGCAGCCGGAACCGCTGCAGTTTTCCGGTCGCGGTGCGCGGCAGTGCGGGGACGAAGACGAACGCGCGGGGGCACTTGTGCGGGGCCAGTTCCGCCTGCATGAACGTGCGCAGGGCCTCCTCGGTCAGTGCGGCGCCCGCCCGCAGGACGGTGTACGCGACCACGATCTGCCCGCGTCGCTCGTCCGGGCGGCCCACCACCGCGGCCTCCACCACGTCCGGGTGGCGGATCAGGGCTTCCTCCACCTCCGGGCCCGCGATGTTGTGGCCCGCCGAGACGATCATGTCGTCGGCGCGGGCGACGTAGCGGAAATAGCCCTCGGGATCGCGGACGTAGGTGTCCCCGGTCAGGTTCCAGCCGTCCCGTACGTACTCCTCCTGCCGCGGGTCCGCCAGGTACCGGCAGCCCACCGGGCCGCGCACGGCCAGCAGCCCCGGCTCGTTGTCCGCGACCGGGCGCCCGGAGCCGTCCACCACCTGCGCCTGCCAGCCCGGCACCACGCGGCCGGTCGTCCCCGGGCGGATGTCCTCGTCGGCCGCGGAGATGAAGATGTGCAGCAGTTCGGTGGCGCCGATGCCGTTGATGATCCGCAGTCCGGTGCGCTCGTACCAGGCCTGCCAGGTGGCCGCCGGGAGGTTCTCGCCCGCCGAGACGCAGCGGCGCAGCGCCGACAGGTCGTGGGCGCCCACGTCGTACGGGCCCAGGGCGTCCAGCATCGACCGGTACGCGGTCGGGGCGGTGAACAGGACCGTGACCCGGTGTTCGGTGAGCGCGGGCAGCAGCCGGCGCGGCACCGCCTGGTCGAGCAGGAGGGCGGAGGCGCCGGCCCGCAGAGGGAAGACGACCAGGCCGCCGAGGCCGAAGGTGAAGCCGAGCGGCGGACTGCCGGCGAAGACGTCGTCGGGGCGGGGGCGCAGGACGGTGCGGGAGAAGGTGTCCGCGACGGACAGCAGATCGCGGTGGAAGTGCATGCACCCCTTGGGGCGGCCGGTGGTGCCCGAGGTGAAGGCGATCAGGGCCACGTCGTCGGCGGAGGTCTCGACGGCGCGGAACGGCGCCTCGTGCCGGTCGGCGAGCCGCAGCAGGTCGTCCGGTGCCTCGCCGCCGTACGGGGTGATCCGCAGGCCGGGCACTTCCGCCTTGGCCAGGTCGTCCAGCGCGTCCACGTGGCACAGCGCGTGCTGCACCCGGGCCATCGCACAGACGGTGGCCAGTTCCTGCGCCCGCTGCTGGGCGAGGACCGTCACGGCCACCGCGCCCGCCTTCATCACCGCCAGCCAGCACGCGGCGAGCCAGGGGCCGGTGGGGCCGCGCAGCAGCACCCGGTTGCCCGGGACCACTGCGAGGTCGTCCGCGAGGACGTGGGCGAGGCGGTCCACGCGCTCGCGCAGCCCGCCGTACGACCACACCTCGCCGGTGCCGCTGCGGAAGGCGGGGCGGTCGGGCCCGTACCGGTCGATGGTGGCGTCGAGCAGCTCGGCGCCGCAGTTGAGCCGGTCGGGGTAGGCCAGCTCGGGGAGCTCGAACAGCAGCCGCGGCCAGGCGTGCGGCGGCGGCAGGTGGTCGCGCGCGAAGGTGTCGGCGTGGGCGGAAGGCTTGAGCTCCAAGGCGGGTTCGCCCCCTTGCAACGGCAGCGGCCCCCGGGCGGGGACCGAAGTGGCGGAGCAGGCCGTGCACGTGCAAGACGAGCGTATCGTGATGGTGACGGCAGTCAACAGGACGCGATAGAAGCGGGGATGTTCGGATGACCGGATTCGCGCTCGGGGCGGAACAAGAGGAGTGGTGCGGGCAATTGCGCGCGCTGGCCGCGGACCGGCTGCGGCCGCTCGCGGAGAAGGGCGGGCCGGGCCGGGTCAACCGTCCGCTGCTCGCGGCGCTGGGCGAGCTGGGCCTGCTGGAGCGGGTCTTCACCTCGGGGGCGCTGGAGCTGTGCCTGCTGCGGGAGTCCCTCGCGTACGGGTGCACGGAAGCGGAGACGGCCCTCGCGCTCCAGGGCCTGGGGGCGCATCCGGTGCTCCGCTCGGGCACGCCGGAGCAGCGGGGGCGCTGGCTCCCGCGGGTCCGGGCCGGGCAGGCGGTGGCGGCCTTCGCACTGAGCGAGCCGGGGGCGGGCTCGGACGCGGCCGCGCTGGCCCTGGAGGCGGTCCGGGACGGGGACGGCTGGCGGCTCGGCGGTGAGAAGTGCTGGATCTCCAACGCCCCCGAGGCGGACTTCTACACCGTGTTCGCCCGGACCGGCGAGGGGCCGGCGGCCAAGGGGATCACCGCCTTCCTGGTCCCGGCCGACCGCCCGGGCCTTTCGGGTGAACCCCTGGACATGCTCTCCCCGCACCCGATCGGCCGGCTGGCCTTCGACGGGGTCCCGGTCGGCCCGCAGGACCTGCTCGGCGAGCCCGGCCGGGGGTTCCGGGTCGCGATGGACACCCTGAACCGGTTCCGGCCCAGCGTGGGCGCCTTCGCCGTCGGCATGGCCCGGGCCGCGCTGGACGCGACCCTGGCCTACACGGCGGCGCGCCGCGCGTTCGGCGGGGTGCTCGGGGACCTCCAGGCGGTGGGCCACCGGGTGGCCGAGATGGCCACCCGCACCGAGGCGGCCCGGCTGCTGGTCTACGCGGCGGCGGGCGCGTACGACGCCGGCGCCCCGGACGTCCCGCGCCGCTCGGCGATGGCCAAACTGCTGGCGACGGAGACGGCCCAGTACGTGGTGGACCACGCGGTCCAGCTGCACGGAGCCGTCGCCCTCCAGCGCGGCCACCTGCTGGAGCACCTGTACCGGGAGGTCCGGGCGCCGCGGATCTACGAGGGCGCCAGCGAGGTCCAGCGCACCATCATCGCGAAGGAGCTCTACCGGTGAGCCTGGAGCGGATCAATCCGGCGGAGCTCTCCCCGCCGACGGGTTTCTCCCACGCGGTGGCCGCCACCGGCTCCCGGCTGGTGTTCCTGGCGGGCCAGACCGCGCTCGACCCCGCGGGCAAGGTGGTCGGGGACACCCTGCCCGAGCAGTTCGAACGCGCGCTGGCCAATCTCCTGGCCGCCCTCGCCGCGTCCGGGGGCGCTCCGGCGGACCTGGCCCGGGTGACCGTCTACACGGTCGACGTGGAGGCGTACCGCATCCACGCGTCCGAACTCGGCCGTATCTGGCGCCGGCTGGCGGGCCGCGACTACCCGGCCATGGCGGTCATCGGGGTCGTCCGGCTCTGGGACGGGCCCGCCCTGGTCGAACTGGACGGTATCGCCGTACTCGGAACGGCCCAACTCGAGTTGCCGGATCGCTGACCAGGTGCTTTTGACAGCGACGCAGAGAGGGGTGAGGGTGGAAATGACCTTTTTGTAAGGAATGTCTCAATCCTCGGAGGTGCATGGTCATGCGCCGTGTGATCACCGCAACGGTCGTGGCAGGAGCCGCGGGCCTCGCGCTCGGCCTGATGCCCGTCGGCGGGGCGTTCGCCGCCGGTCTCCCTCAGACCCAGCAGAACAACACGGGATGGTGCTCCGACAACTGGCGCGGTGGCAACAACTGGCGTGACTGCTGCGACTCCTCCCGCTGGCACGACTGGAACGACCGGCCCAGCTGGTGCTGGTCCAACGACTCCTGGAACAACGGCCGCCACGACAACGACAACTGGAACGGCAACTGGAACAACGGCCGTTGGAACGACAACCGCTCCGACCATGACAACCGCAACGACAACAACTGGGGCAGCGGCCACGACAACGGCTGGAACGGCAACGGATCCGGCCGCGACAACGGCGGCGGCGGATACGGCGGCGACGGCGGTGGCGGCGGCAGTGGCCACGACGGCGGTGGCGGCGGCGGTTACGGCGGTGGCGGCGGTGGCGGCGACGGCGGTGGCGGCGGCTACGGTGGCGGTGGCGGTGGCGGCGACGGCGGTGGCAACGGCGGCGGGGGTGGCGGTGGCGGCGGCCACTAGCCCCCCGTCGGCATCGACTGATCCGGGAAGTCCCGGGCCCCGCGAGGCCCGGGAC
>NZ_JBHYVA010000077.1:0-19113 GCF_042750055.1 Streptomyces sp. NPDC059456 | reverse complement strand
TCTGTGTATAAGAGACAGCGCCCGGGTCCAGGGGGATGTCCGGGAACGGGTTCGTCGGGGTGTTGCCGCCGGTGGCGCCCGCCGCCGTCTGGCCGCCGGGGCGGCCGCCGGGCTTGTTGTCGCCGCCCGGCTTACCGGGCTTACCCGGCTTGCCCGGCTTGTTCGGGGTGGGGTTCGGGTTCGTGCTGGGCCGGCCGCCGCCGGTCGGCATGCCGCCGTCCGTGATGTTCACCGTGGTGAAGTTCGGCGCCTCCCGGCCCGACAGTGCGCCCGTGACCGCCTGCTTCCAGATCGGGCCGGGCAGCCCGCCGCCGTAGACCTTGTCGTAGTACTGGCCGCCGATGGTGATGTTCTCCATCGACACCTGCTTGGAGCCGCCCGAGCCGACCCACGTCGCGCCGGCCATGTTCGGCGTGTACCCGACGAACCAGGCGTTGTAGCGGCTGTCGGTGGTTCCGGTCTTGCCCGCGTTCTGCCGGTCGGTCAGGCCCGCGGCCGTACCCGTACCGGAGTCGACCACGCCGAGCAGCAGCGTGTTGATGGTGTCGGCGGTCTTCTCCGACATCACGCGGTCGCACTGGGACTTCGGCACGGCCAGCGCCTTGCCGTGCGAGTCGGTGATGGACTCCAGGGCGACGGGGGTGCAGTGCACGCCGCGGTTGGCGAAGGTCGCGTACGCGTTCGCCATGGTCAGCGGCGACATGCCCTCGGTGCCGAGCGCGATGGCCGGGACCTCGGGGAGCTTCGTCCCGTCGGCCGGGATCACGCCGAGCTTGGTGGTCATCTCGGTCACGGGGCAGAGCCCGTTCTCGGAGATCATCTCCACGAAGTAGGTGTTGACCGACTTGGCCATCGCGTCCTGCATGCCGTACGGGCCGCGCTCGGACTCGGACTCGTTCTCGACCCGGTCGTGGGAGGTGTTGACCCACGGCTTGTCGCCGCAGGTCTCCACCGGGCTCGGGTACTCCATGTCGTGCGGGGACGGGTACGTCTTGCCCGCCGGCACGCCCTTCTCCAGGGCCGCGGCCGCGACGAACGGCTTGAAGGTCGAGCCGGTCGGGAAGCCGAAGCTCGATCCGCCCATCCGCTTGTCCACGGAGAAGTTGATCTGCGTCTCGTTCTTGCCGAAGCCGTACGGCTTGGACTGGCCCATGGCGAGCACGCGGCCGGTGCCCGGCTGTACCAGGGTGACGGCCGTGGCGACCTTGTCGTCCTGGTTGACGTGCTCCTTGATCGAGTCGTTGACGGACTCCTGCGACTGCGGGTCCAGCGTCGTGCGCACGGTCAGGCCGCCCTGGTTCCAGAGCTTGGCCCGCTCCTCGCGGGTCTTGCCGAACACCGGGTCGGTCAGGAAGGTGTTGCGCACGTAGTCGCAGAAGAAGCCCGCGCCCTTGACGGCGGTGATGCAGCCGTTCTTCGGCCGCGTCACCTTCAGCGTCACCGGCTTCTTCTTGGCCTCGTCCGCCTCGGCCTGCGAGATGTCCTTCATGTCGGCCATCCGCTGGAGGACGACGTTGCGGCGCTTCATCGCCTCCTGTGCGTCGTTCACCGGGTCGAACCGGCTCGGCGACTGCACGACGCCGGCCAGCAGCGCCGACTCGTCGAGGGTGAGGTCCTTGGCCGGCTTGCTGAAGTAGCGCTGGGCGGCGGATTCGATGCCGTACGCCTGCTGGCCGAAGTACGTGATGTTGAGGTAGTTCTCGAGGATCTTCTTCTTCCCGAGTTCCTCCTCGACCTGAATCGAGTACTTCAGCTCGCGGACCTTGCGGCCCAGGCTCTTCTCCTGGGCCTCGCGCACCTTGGTCTCGTCGTCGCCGGCCTCCTCGACGAAGACGTTCTTCACGTACTGCTGCGTCAGCGTGGAGGCGCCCTGCGCGGCTCCGCCCTCCTGCGCGTTGCGGTTGGCCGCGCGCAGGATGCCCTTCAGGTCGACCGCGCCGTGCTCGTAGAAACGCGAGTCCTCGATCGCGACGATCGCCTTCTGCATGTACGGGGAGATGGCCGTGAGCGGCACCACCTGCCGGTCCCGCGAATAGACCGTGGCGATCAAGCCACCTTCGGCGTCCAGAATCGTCGTGCGCTGACTCAGCGGCGGTGTCTTCAGATTGGCCGGGATCTCGTCGAATCCCTCGACCGTGCCCTTCGCGGCGAGCCCGAGGGCGCCTGCGCCCGGGATCGCGATGCCGGCCAGGACGACTCCGGAGAGAACGGACACCCCGAGGAACTTGGCGGCCTGCTGCGGCCCCGTGAGCCCGGCGCCCGAGCGCTTCTTTCCCATGGAGGGCAGCCTACGTTCTCATTCGCCGGACACGCGCGAATGCCTTGGCCTAAGCTGTCCCCAACTGTCACAGCAGTGTGGTGCGACATCAACCCCTCGGCTTGATTTTCACCCTTCCCGAATGGGGTGGACATATGTCCGAATCCCGCCCCTCACTCTGACGGTCGTTCGTCCGCGGTCCGCCGATTCCATCCGAATTGCCGGAATGGTCGGGCATGTCGCCGGATCACTCCGTCGGGTGATCTGCCGCTTACCCATAGTCCGTTCGGACCATTCAAGATTGGGCCCGTCGGGGGTGTTGCGCCGTGGCCGCCTTCCGTAACGTCCTCAACTGGCAGCGGTGAATATGCCGCTACCGCCGTGGGGGAGCCTCGATTCGGGAGAGGACGGCGCCGGGATGGGCTGGGTTACCGACTGGAGTGCGCAGGCAGCCTGCCGCACTACCGATCCGGATGAACTGTTCGTTCAAGGAGCGGCACAGAACAGGGCCAAGGCGGTGTGCACCGGGTGTCCGGTGCGGACCGAGTGCCTGGCCGACGCGCTCGACAATCGTGTCGAGTTCGGCGTGTGGGGCGGAATGACCGAGCGGGAGCGTCGCGCATTGCTGCGCCGGCGTCCCACCGTCACCTCGTGGCGACGGCTGCTCGAAACCGCTCGCACGGAGTACGAGCGCAGTACGGGCATCCTCACCGTGGATGTCGATGCGGAGATCGACGTTCCGTACGAGACGTACGCGGCAGCCGGGTAGACCCCCCGCGCCATCCCGCGTACGAGTGCCTCCGCACCCGGAGGCGCCCGTCGTACGAACGCCTACGCTCCGGCCGGAACCCCGGCCGCGAGTCGCTCTCCGATGGCCCGTAGCCCGGCGAGGTCGTGCACATCGCCGGGCAGGGCGGCCACTTCGGCCACCGGCACCTCGGGGTGCAGCGAGGTGAAGCGATCGCGTGTGCGCTGTTCGCGCGCGATCACCTGCATCCGTTCGGCGTGCAGGCGCAGCAGCCCTGCGGTGATCTCGTCCACGTCGGCATCGGCATCGGGGTCTGAGGGGGAGTCGGCCGAGTCACGAAGTCCAGCTTTCCCGGACTCCTGATCGACAATGCCGCCCTCTTCAAGATTCTCTGCGGCGGCCAACGCCCGTTCGGCGGACAGCTGGTCGGCGCCGCTGCCGTGCACCCGGTTCAGTACGAGTCCGGCGAGCGGCATGTTCTCCGCGGCCAGCCGCTCCACGAAGTACGCCGCCTCCCGGACCGCGTCCGGCTCGGGCGCCGCGACCACCAGGAACGCCGTGCCCGGAGCCTGGAGGAGCCGGAACGTCGCGTCCGCGCGGGTGCGGAACCCGCCGAACATCGTGTCCATCGCCGCCACGAACGTCTGTACGTCCTTCAGCAGCGAGGCGCCCATCAGCTTGCTCAGCGTGCCCGTCATCAGGGACATGCCGACGTTGAGGAACTTCATCCCCGCCCGGCCGCCCACCTTGGCCGGAGCCATCAGCACCCGGATGAACTTCCCGTCCAGGAAGGACCCCAGCCGCTTCGGCGCGTCGAGGAAGTCCAGCGCGGACCGGCTCGGCGGGGTGTCCACGACGATCAGGTCCCAGTCGTCCCGCGCCCGCAACTGGCCCAGCTTCTCCATCGCCATGTACTCCTGCGTGCCCGCGAAGCCGGCCGACAGGGACTGGTAGAAGGGGTTCGCGAGGATGGCCTGCGCCCGCTCGGGGTCCGCGTGACCCTCGACGATCTCGTCGAAGGTCCGCTTCATGTCGAGCATCATGGCGTGCAGTTCGCCGCCGTCGACGCCCGTCACCTTGCGCGGGGTGTTGTCCAGCGAGTCGATCCCCATCGACTGGGCGAGCCGGCGCGCCGGGTCGATCGTCAGCACGACCACCTTCCGCCCGCGCTCGGCCGCCCGGACGCCCAGGGCCGCGGCGGTGGTGGTCTTGCCGACCCCGCCCGCGCCGCAGCAGACGATGATCCGCGTCGTGGGGTCGTCCAGCAGCCGGTCGACGGCCAGCCGGGGCGCAGTGTCCATTCCGATGCCCGCCTTCGTCCCCGCGTCCGCGGTGGTGGTCCCGGTGGTGGTTCCTGTGATGGTCCCGGTGGTCTGTGCGGTCGTCGTCGCGGTGGACCCGCTCATTCCCCGCCCGCCTGCTTCCGGAGCTCGGAGGCCAGTTCGTACAGCCCGGCCAGATCCATCCCCGCGCCGAGCAGGGGGAGTTCGTACGTCGCCATGTCCAACTGCCCCAGTACGGTGCGCTGCGCGCGCTCCAGCTCCACCCGGCCCGCGTGCTCGGCGGCCTGCGTGAGCAGCGGGTCCACCAGCCGCTCCGCGAGCCCGCCGCGCCGCGCGCCGCCCAGGCCCGCCCGGGACAGCGCCCTGGCCACGTCGGCCCGGCGCTCGCCGGCGGCGGCCCGCAGGGCGTCCTCGTCCAAGTGGTGCGGCCGCACCATGTTCACGACGACCCGCCCCACCGGCAGCCCCGCCTCCCGGAGCTCGGCGATCCCGTCGGCGGTCTCCTGGACGGGCATCTCCTCCAGCAGCGTGACCAGGTGGACGGCCGTCTCCGGGGACTTGAGCACCTTCATGACGGCCTGCGCCTGGTTGTGGATCGGCCCGAACCGGGCCAGCCCCGCCACCTCGTCGTTGACGTTCAGGAAACGGGTGATCCGTCCCGTGGGCGGCGCATCCATGATCACGTGGTCGTAGACGAACGCGCCGGCCTTGTCCTTGCGCCGGACCGCCTCGCACGCCTTGCCCGTCAACAGCACGTCCCGCAGCCCCGGCGCGATGGTCGTCGCGAAGTCGATGGCGCCGAGCTTCTTGAGGGCGCGGCCGGCGGAACCCAGCTTGTAGAACATCTGGAGGTAGTCCAGCAGGGCGCGCTCGGCGTCGATGGCCAGTGCGAAGACCTCCCCGCCGCCCGACGCGACGGCGATCTTCCGCTCCTCGTACGGGAGCGCCTCCGCGCCGAAGAGCTGCGCGATCCCCTGCCTGCCCTCGACCTCGACGAGGAGCGTCCGTCTGCCCTCGCGCGCGAGGGCGAGCGCGAGTGCCGCGGCGACCGTGGTCTTTCCGGTTCCGCCCTTGCCGCTGACCACCTGGAGCCTGCTCACAGCCTCTGAGCCTAACCACTCGCCCCACGGGCCGCGCATGAGCCTCCCCCGGCGTCCGGCCGGGCGGACCCGCGCGGCGACAGGCGTTACGCTCGCCCCCATGACCAAGAAGTTCGAATACGCGACGGTCCCGCTGCTGGTCCACGCCACCAAGCAGATCCTGGACACCTGGGGCGAGGACGGCTGGGAGCTCGTCCAGGTCGTGCCCGGCCCGAACAACCCCGAGCAGCTCGTGGCCTACCTCAAGCGGGAGAAGGCATGAGCGGCGCTGTCGAGGCGAAGCTGGCCGAACTCGGCCTGACCCTGCCGGAGGTCGTCCCGCCGCTGGCCACGTACCAGCCGGCCGTGCGGTCGGGCGCGTACGTGTTCACCGCGGGACAGCTCCCGATGGTCAAGGGCAGCCTCCCGGTCACCGGCAAGGTCGGCGCCGAGGTCTCCGCGGAGCAGGCCAAGGAGCTGGCCGCGACCTGCGCGCTGAACGCGCTGGCGGCCGTGAAGTCCGTGATCGGTGACCTGGACAAGATCGTGCGCGTCGTGAAGGTCGTCGGCTTCGTCGCCTCGGCCCCCGACTTCACGGGTCAGCCGGGCGTGCTCAACGGTGCGAGCGAGCTGCTGGGCGCGGTGCTCGGCGAGAAGGGCGTGCACGCCCGCAGCGCCGTCGGCGTGGCGGTGCTCCCGCTGGACGCCCCCGTCGAGGTCGAGATCCAGGTCGAGATCGCCGCTTCCTGAGGCACTGCCCCCGAGGCACTGCCCGGAGTGCCCCGGCCCATCGCCGGGGCACTCTCGAACATCGGGCCGGATCCCCGTAGCATCCCGTCATGCCGAATGGTCAGCACGGTCAGCAGCAGCCCCCCGCCGGAGGCCAGTGGTACCCGCCGGAATGGCCGGACCGCATCCGCGCGCTCATGGACGGTTCCCTCGTTCCGGTGGAACCCCGCCGCGCCGCCACGGTGATGCTCCTGCGCGACACCCCCGCCGGTCCCGCCGTGCACATGCTGCGCCGCAAGGCCTCCATGGCCTTCGCCGGCGGCGCGTACGCCTACCCCGGCGGCGGCGTCGACCCGCGCGACGAGGACCACCTCGTCGGCTGGGCCGGGCCGGGCCGCGACGCCTGGGCCGACCGCCTCGCCACCGATCCCCGGACCGCGCAGGCCATCGTCTGCGGAGCCGTCCGCGAGACCTTCGAGGAGGCGGGCGTCCTGCTCGCCGGCGAAACCCCCGACACCGTCGTCGGCGACACCACCGGCGACGACTGGGAAGCCGACCGGGAGGCCCTCGTCGCCCGCCACCTGTCCTTCGCCGAGTTCCTCGACCGCCGGGGCCTGCTGCTGCGCTCCGACCTGCTCGGCGCCTGGGCCCGCTGGATCACCCCGGAATTCGAGCCCCGCCGTTACGACACCTGGTTCTTCGTCGCCGCCCTCCCCGAGGGCCAGCGCACCCGCAACGCCTCCACCGAGGCCGACCGGACCGTCTGGATCCGCCCCGCGGACGCCGCCGCCGGCTACGACAAGGGCGAACTGCTGATGATGCCGCCCACCATCTCCACGCTGCGCTCGCTGGAGCCGTACGGGAGCGCCGCCGGCGCCCTCGCCGCCGCCACCGCCCAGGACCTGAACCCCGTACTGGCCACGGCCTCGCTGGACAACGGCGAGCTGGTGCTCAGCTGGCCGGGGCACGACGAGTTCACCAAGCACGTCCGCCTCGGAGGCACCCCGTGACCAGCGCCGCCGCTCTGCCCGGACAGCCCCGCGGAATCGTCACCTCGGGGCCCGCCACCGCCCGCGCGGTCAACATCCTGGCCCCCAACGCGTCCGCGATGACCCTGGACGGCACGAACACCTGGCTCGTCTCGGAGCCCGGCTCCGAGCTGGCCGTCGTCATCGACCCCGGCCCGCTGGACGAGGCCCACCTGCGCGCCGTCGTGGAGACCGCCGAACGGGCGGGCAAGCGGATCGCGCTGACCCTCCTCACCCACGGCCACCCCGACCACGCCGAGGGCGCCGGCCGCTTCGCCGAGCTCACCGGCACCAAGGTCCGCGCCCTGGACCCCGCCCTGCGCCTCGGCGACGAGGGGCTCGGCGCCGGCGACGTGATCCGGACCGGCGGTCTGGAGCTGCGCGTGGTCCCGACGCCCGGCCACACCGCCGACTCGCTCTGCTTCCACCTGCCCGCCGACCGCGCCGTCCTGACCGGCGACACCGTCCTCGGCCGCGGCACCACCGTCGTGGCGCACCCCGACGGCCGCCTCGGCGACTACCTGGACTCCCTGCGCCGGCTGCGTTCGCTGACGGTCGACGACGGCGTGCACACGGTGCTCCCGGGCCACGGGCCGGTCCTGGACGACGCACAGGGCGCCGTGGAGTTCTACCTGGCCCACCGGGCGCACCGGCTCGCACAGATCGAGACCGCGGTCGAGGACGGCTTCATCACCCCCGAGGCCGTGGTCGCCCGCGTCTACGCGGACGTGGACCGCTCGCTGTGGCCCGCCGCGGAGTGGTCCGTACGGGCGCAGCTGGAGTACCTTCAAGATCACGGACTGATCCCGGGGGGACCTGAATGACCACGCTGTTCCTGCTGCTCGCGCTGCTCGCCACGGCCGCCTGGATCACCTCGACGGTGACCCTGCGGATGAAGGCCCTGGAGCGGCGCTCGGAGCGGCTGGAGCGGCGGCTGGGCCTGGTCCTGGACCACTTCGGCATCGAGGAGCCGGAGCCGGCCGGGCTGGACGAGGTACGGGCGCTGGTGCGCGCCGGCCGCACGGTCGAGGCCATCCGTGTCTACCGGCGGGTCACCGGGGCGGACCTGCTGGAGGCGAAGCAGGCGGTCGAGGCCCTGACGGACGTCTGACCCAGGCCCTGACTGAGGCCTTGGCCGAGGTTCTGGCCGTGCCCCTGACGGAGGCCTTGGCCCAGGTCCTGGCCGTGACCCTGACGGAGGCCTTGGCCCAGGTCCCGGCCGTGACCTTGGCAGAGGCCCCAGCGGCGGTCCGGGCCGGCGCCCGGCCCTCGCGCGACGGCCGCCTTCAGCCGGACCCCTGGCGGGGCGTCCTGGTGCCGTGGCGGGCCGTGTACTCGTCCGCGAGCCACGGGCCGAGGTCGTCCAGGTACGCATGCAGCACGGCCGGGTCCGCGGTCGGGTCCAGCGCCACCGCCGCCGCGGCCCGCATCTGCGCGGCGCGCTCCGGGTAGTACTGCCCGAAGGCCTCCGCGGACTCGGCCAGATCGCTCGTCCACCCGCCCCACCGGGGCATCACGAGGGTGAACCCGGTGCGCACCAGGTGCCGTGAGAAGGACCGGCTGAGCCGCCGGCGCTCGGCGGGGGTCGCCGCCGCCCGCACCCTGGCCCGCCAGCGGGGGAGCACGGCGGCCAGGTCCCCGTTGGTCTCACGGGCGAGCAGGCTGTCCGGACGGTAGCGCGGGAGGTGCTCGGCGAGGTCCGCACCGAGCAGCGGGGTGCACAGGCAGGCGAGGAACCAGCCCATGTCGAAACGTTCCTGCTCGCTCAGCAGGGTGCCCTTGCCGTAGAGCAGGACGCCGGCGCCGTCGATCTCGGCGAAGTCGTCGTCGAGCCCGCGCGCCAGCACCTCGGCGGTGTCCCGGTCCTCGTCGCCGGGCTCGTGGTGCAGGGCGAGGAGCAGGTCGAGGTCCGAGCGCCCCGGCCGGGCCGTCCCGCGCGGCACCGACCCGTACAGGTAGGCGCTGTGCAGCCGCTGCCCGTAGGCCTCGGGGATCCGCGCGCGGGCGGCGGCGACGACGGGCGCGAAGGCGCTCTGGATCCGGCCGAGCGACCCCTCGCGCTCGATGTATCCGTACGCGTCCAGCCCTCTGCCCTGCATGGCCCCACTCTCCCCGTCGGCCCGCGGGGACCGGGCCCCGCCGTGGGCCGAACGCACGGAAGGGCCCCGCCCGTCGGGCGGAACCCCTCCACGTACGAGCGGAACGGCGGTCAGCGCGAGCGCTTCGCCAGCCGCTCCACGTCCAGCAGGATGACCGCACGGGCCTCCAGACGGAGCCAGCCGCGGCCCGCGAAGTCCGCGAGGGCCTTGTTGACCGTCTCGCGGGAGGCACCGACCAGCTGGGCCAGCTCCTCCTGCGTCAGGTCGTGCACGACGTGGATGCCTTCCTCGGACTGCACGCCGAAGCGGCGCGACAGGTCCAGGAGGGCGCGGGCGACGCGGCCCGGGACGTCGGAGAAGACCAGGTCGGACATCTGGTCGTTGGTCTTGCGCAGGCGCCGGGCCACCGCGCGCAGCAGCGCGGTCGCGACCTCGGGCCGGGCGTTGAGCCACGGCTGGAGGTCGCCGTGGCCGAGGCCCAGCAGCTTGACCTCGGTCAGGGCGGTGGCGGTGGCGGTGCGCGGGCCGGGGTCGAACAGCGACAGCTCGCCGATCAGCTCGCCGGGGCCGAGGACGGCCAGCATGTTCTCGCGACCGTCGGGGGAGGTGCGGTGAAGCTTCACCTTGCCCTCGGTCACGACGTACAGCCGGTCGCCGGGGTCGCCCTCGTGGAACAGGGCGTCACCGCGTGCGAGGGTCACCTCGCCCATGGAGGCGCGGAGCTCCGCGGCCTGCTCGTCATCGAGCGCCGCGAAGAGCGGGGCGCGCCGCAGAACGTCGTCCACGAGTCTCTCTCCTATGTCGACCAGCTCAGGGGACCGTGCTCCCCATTTTGCCGGACGGCTCAAACAGTGCGATCAATCACAAGGATGCCGGACAGACGGGCGTGCTGTGCGGCGAGAGGCCAATCGGAGTGGTGTTACCTGAGGTCCAGGCGGGTGTCAGCGCCCGGCCTTAGGCTGGCCGGGTGTCCAATAAGCCGGTGAGAGCACAGGCCAAGGGGTCCGCAGGAGTGACGGGCGGCCTCGATTCAGCTGTGGGCGAACAAGCCCCCGAGAAGGCGTCCGGGAAGCCCCGGAAGACGCCGCCGAGGCCCGCGGGCAAAGCTTCGGCCAAGAAAACGGAATCGCGGCTGGGCATGGTGCGCCGAGCCCGCCGCATCAACCGCGAGCTGGCCGAGATCTACCCGTACGCCCACCCCGAGCTCGACTTCCGGAACCCCTTCGAGCTGCTGGTCGCCACGGTCCTCTCCGCCCAGACCACCGACCTGCGCGTGAACCAGACGACCCCGGCCCTGTTCGCCGCCTACCCGACCCCCGAGGACATGGCCGCGGCCGTGCCGGAGGAACTGGAGGAGATCATCCGGCCGACCGGGTTCTTCCGGGCGAAGGCGCGTTCCCTGATGGGCCTCTCGCAGGTCCTGCGGGACGACTTCGGCGGCGAGGTCCCGGGCCGGATCGAGGACCTGGTGAAGCTGCCCGGAGTCGGCCGGAAAACGGCCAACGTGGTCCTCGGCAACGCGTTCGGCGTCCCGGGGATCACCGTGGACACCCACTTCGGCCGGCTGGTGCGCCGCTGGAAGTGGACCGAGCAGGAGGACCCGGAGAAGGTCGAGGCGGAGATCTGCGCGATCTTCCCGAAGAGCGAGTGGACGATGCTCTCGCACCGGGTCGTCTTCCACGGCCGCCGGATCTGCCACGCCCGCAAGCCCGCCTGCGGCGCCTGCCCGATCGCCCCGCTGTGCCCGGCGTACGGGGAGGGCGAAACGGACCCGGAGAAGGCCGGGAAGCTGCTGAAGTACGAGAAGGGCGGCCAGCCCGGACAGCGGCTGAGCCCTCCGCCGGACTACCCGGGGCTCCCGGCCGCGCCGCTGGGCGGCGGGCCGGACGGCCTCCCGGTCGCGGGCGCGCAGTGAGCCCGGGCTCGGGCTGAGCGGGGATCGCGGGCTCGGGCTGAGCAGGGATCGCGGGCGCCGGTCGGGGGGCCGCGAGCACGGAGCACGGCCACGGGCCGCCGCACGGCGGTCCGCGCAGGAACGAATCCGGCCCGGGGCCGCGTTGTCCCCGTATCGGGACGGCGGCGGTGCCGGCGCCGGAGTCGGCGACGGCAGGGAGCAGGGGTGCCTATGCCGCGCGGAGCGCGGGACGAGAGCGGCGTGGCCCAGGCGGCCGCGCCGCCCGGGCAGGGCCAGGGGATGCGGGGCGCCCCGTACGAGGACCACGGCGGTCCGCGCGTGAGCAGCCAGGGCCTGCCCGGGTGGCTCGACCCCGTCGTGGAGGCGGTGCGGACGGTCCGGCCGACCCAGCTCAGCCGGTTCCTGCCGCCCGAGGACGGCCGCGGCCGCCAGTCCGCCGTGCTGATCCTGTTCGGCGAGGGCCCCCGCGGCCCCGAACTGCTGCTCATGGAGCGCGCCGGGAGCCTGCGCTCGCACCCCGGGCAGCCCTCGTTCCCCGGCGGCGCCCTCGATCCGGAGGACGGCGACCCGCACACCGCCGGCCCGCTGCGCGCCGCCCTGCGCGAGGCCGAGGAGGAGACGGGCCTCGACCCCGCCGGCGTCCAGCTGTTCGGCGTTCTGCCGCGCCTGTACATCCCGGTCAGCGAGTTCGTCGTGACCCCGGTGCTCGGCTGGTGGCGCGATCCCAGCCCCGTCGGCGTCGTGGACCCGGCCGAGACCGCCCGCGTCTTCACGGTTCCCGTGGCCGATCTCACGAACCCCGATCATCGCGTCACGGCCGTCCACCCGAGCGGCCACCTGGGCCCCGCTTTCACCGTCGAATCGGCCCTGGTCTGGGGTTTTACCGCCGGAGTCATCGACCGGCTGCTGCATTTCGCCGGGTGGGAGCAGCCGTGGGACCGCTCCAGGCAGGTCCCGCTCGACTGGCGCGCATGAGACGGTGACCCTCGTGAACGTGCTGGACATCCTTTTGCTGGTCGCTGCCGTGTGGTTCGCGATCGTCGGCTACCGCCAGGGGTTCGTCGTCGGCATCCTGTCGGTGATCGGCTTCCTCGGCGGCGGTCTCATTGCCGTGTCCCTGCTCCCGCTGATCTGGGACCGGGTGACCGACAACGGCACCCAGGTGTCCACCACGGTCGTCGTGATCGCCGTGGTCGTGATCATCGTGTGCGCCTCGATCGGGCAGGCCCTCACCACGCATCTGGGCAACCGGCTGCGGCGCCACATCACGTGGTCGCCGGCTCGCGCCCTCGACGCGACCGGCGGGGCCCTGGTCAACGTCGTCGCGATGCTGCTGGTGGCGTGGCTGATCGGCTCGGCGCTCGCCGGGACGTCACTTCCCACACTGGGCAAGGAAGTCCGCAACTCCAAGGTGCTGCTCGGCGTCTCGCGGGTGCTGCCCGCCCAGGCCAACACCTGGTTCTCGGACTTCAGCTCCACCCTCGCGCGCAGCGGCTTCCCGCAGGTCTTCAGCCCGTTCTCGAACGAGCCGATCACCGAGGTGAAGGCACCCGACCCGGCGCTCGCCCGCAGTCCCGTCGCCGAGGCGGCCAGGCGCTCGATCGTGAAGGTCGTCGGTACCGCGCCGAGTTGCAGCAAGGTGCTGGAGGGCACCGGCTTCGTCTTCGCGCCCGGCAAGGTGATGACCAACGCGCACGTCGTCGGCGGGGTCGGCGAGCCCACCGTCCAGATCGGCGGCGAGGGCAAGCTCTACGACGGCAAGGTCGTGCTCTACGACTGGGAGCGCGACATCGCCGTCCTGGACGTGCCCAAGCTGAAGGCGCCCGCGCTGGAGTTCACCGACAAGGACGCGGTGAGCAGCAGCGACGCGATCGTCGCCGGCTTCCCCGAGAACGGCTCGTACGACGTCCGCGCCGCCCGCGTCCGCGGCCGGATCAACGCCAACGGCCCGGACATCTACCACCGCGGCACCGTCCGGCGCGACGTCTACTCGCTGTTCGCGACCGTCCGCCAGGGCAACTCCGGCGGCCCGCTGCTGACGCCCGAGGGCAAGGTGTACGGGGTCGTGTTCGCGAAGTCGCTCGACGACCCCAACACCGGGTACGCGCTGACGGCGGACGAGGTCCGCGACGACGTCCGGATCGGGAAGGTCTCCGACCGGCGGGTCGACAGCCAGGGCTGCGCCCTCTGATCCGTACGGGACGGGGTGCCCGTACGGGCACGGATCGCCTTGCGGGACCGGGCGCGGAGCCGGCTACGTCCGTGGATGGCGCAGGCGGGCGGAGACCCAGCGGGCCCGCCTGCGCAGGATGCGCGGAATCCCGAGTCGGGGGTCGTGGCCGTCCCGGCCCGTCCTCCCGTGCGTGCCCGGCGTCGCTGCCGGGCGGCGTTCGCGTGCGGTGTCACCGTAGTCGTGCGTCCAGCCCATACAACGAGCTGTGCCCGGGCCCCAAGGTCGGTAACCCCGTCCGGGGCGGCCAATTGGCCTATGCGCCGGGCAATTGAATGCCCGTAGGACCATCGCACTGACGGTCGCACAGGCAGTCGTGCTGACAAGCGTGCTGACCGTCGGTCAGGCGGTCAGCGGTCCGGTTCGGGGTCCTTGAGCCAGTTCACCAGCTCGGTCGAGAAGGCGGCGGGGTCCTCCTCGTGCGGGAAGTGCCCGAGGCCGTCGAACAGCCGCCACCGGTACGGGGCTTCGACGTACTCTCCGGAGCCGGCCGCGCTGCGGGTGCGCATCACCGGGTCGAGCGAGCCGTGCAGGTGCAGCGTCGGGACCCGCACCGGACGCTTCATCCGGCGGTTGAACTGGAGCCCGTCCGGCCGGGCCATCGAGCGCATCATCCAGCGGTACGGCTCGATCGAGCAGTGCGCGGTGGACGGGATGCACATCGCCCGCCGGTACACGGCGAGGTCGTCCGCCTCGGGGGGCACCGGACCGGACCAGTCCCGGATCAACTCCCCGACGAGCGCCCCGTCGTCCGCGACGAGCTGCCGCTCGGGGATGAACGGCCGCTGGAAGCCCCAGATGTGCGAACTCGCCCGGGTCTGGCCGAAGTCGGACAGCATCGCCGAGCGCCAGCGCCGCGGGTGCGGCATCGAGGACACCACGAGCCGGCGCACCAGCTTGGGCCGCATCACCGCCGCGGTCCAGGCGAGGTAGCCGCCCAGGTCGTGTCCCACGAGGGCGGCGTCCGGCTCGCCGAGGGAGCGGATGACCCCCGTGATGTCGAGCGCCAGGTTGGCGGGGTCGTAGCCGCGCGGGGTGCGGTCGCTGCCGCCCACTCCGCGCAGGTCCATCGCGACGGCCCGGTACCCGGCGTCGGCGAGCGCGACCAGCTGGTGCCGCCACGTCCACCAGAACTGCGGGAACCCGTGCAGCAGCAGCACCAGCGGTCCGTCACCGAGTTCGGCGACGTGGAACCGGGCCCCGTTGGCCGCGACGTCCCGGTGGGTCACCGTTCTCCCGCCGGGCACGTCGATCCTGACCGCCGTCGCGGCGGTGGGCGGAGTGCTGGAGTCCGCAGAGGGGGCTGTCATGAGGACGAGCGTGCCACACCCACGGCCTGGTCACTCACCGGCCGCGGATGCGGCTTGACGGTCCCGACGACCGCCGCGGTCTGCTTGACCGAGGCGATGGTCTTCTCCGGCGGCTTGACCTTCTTGAACTTCGACATGGCCATCAGCGCCAGCAGGCCCGCGAGCAGCAGGAACGCGACGCCGACGATGAGGAACGACCAGGCGAGCCCGAGCCCGAGGTTGTGGATCCCGTAGGCCGCGGCGAAGCTCAGCACGGGCAGGGAGAACAGTGCGAACACCCCTGCGATGGAGATGGCGGCGCCGCCGATGCCCGCGCGCTTGACGTCCTGGCGGATCTCCGCCTTGGCGAGGGCGATCTCGTCGTGCACCAGGGCGGACATCTCGGCGGTGGCCGAGGCGACCAGCTGGCCGAGTGTGCGCTCGGCTCCCTGCGCCCCTTGGTCCCCTGCGCTCATCGCTCTCTCTCCCTCTGTCATCTGCCGTCGTGCGGTCGTCGTGCGGTCGTCGTGCTTCGTCCGTCCGGCGCCGGGGCGGCGGCTGTCCCGCGCCGTCGCGGCGTCAGTTCAGATCATGCCGGACGGTCGCCCTCGGCGCTGGACCCGGCTGCCGCTTTGAGCGCGGCGGCCGCGGCGGTCTCGGCCCTGCGGCGGTGCTCCGCGGCCTTCTCCTCGTAGATCTTCGCCATCCGCAGGTGGTACTCCGGCTTGTCCTGCTCGTAGATGTCGGGGATGCCGTCGCGGTCCTCGTCGCGGTCCTCGTCCTCGGTGAGGGCCCGGTACTTGCGGTTGCGGAGCTTGAGCATGACGCTCGCGACGACGGCGGCGATGAGGGAGCCGATCAGGACGGCGGCCTTGACCTCGTCGGTGAGAACCGGGTCTCCGGTGAAGGCGAGCTCCCCGATGAGGAGGGAGACGGTGAAGCCGATGCCGGCGAGGGAGGCCACGGCGAGCACGTCCGGCCAGGCCAGGTCCTCGTTGAGCTCCGCCCTCGTGAACCGGGCGGCCAGCCAGGTGCCGCCGAAGATGCCCACCGCCTTGCCGATGACCAGGCCGAGGAGGACACCGAGCGTCTCGGGGCGGGTGAAGACCTGGGCGATGGCCTTGTCGGAGAGGGAGACCCCGGCGGAGAAGAGCGCGAAGAGCGGGACCGCGAGGCCGGCCGAGAGGGGGCGGACGAGGTGTTCGATGTGCTCGCCGGGGGAGGTGCTCTCGCCCTCCTTGCGGGTGCAGCGGAGCATCAGGCCCATGGCGACGCCGGCGATGGTGGCGTGGACGCCGCTGTTGTACATCAGGCCCCAGATGACCAGGGCGAGCGGGACGTAGATGTACCAGCCGTGGACGCCCTTGCGAAGCAGGATCCAGAAGAGGACGAGCCCGGCGACCGCGCCGCCGAGGGCCGGGAAGTCGATCTCGCTGGTGAAGAACACTGCGATGATCATGATGGCGAAGAGGTCGTCGACGACGGCGAGGGTCAGCAGGAAGGCGCGCAGGGCGGACGGCAGCGAGGTGCCGATGACCGCGAGGACGGCGAGGGCGAAGGCGATGTCGGTGGCGGTCGGGACCGCCCAGCCGTTCATCGAGCCGCCGCCGGCCGTGTTGACGAGTACGTAGACCAGCGCGGGCACGGCCATGCCGCAGACGGCGGCGATCACCGGGAGGGCGGCCGCCTTCGGGTCGCGCAGATCGCCCGCGACGAGCTCGCGCTTGAGTTCGATGCCGGCGACGAAGAAGAAGACGGCGAGCAGACCGTCGGCCGCCCAGTGCTGGATCGAGAGGTCCAGGCCGAGGGCGGCGGGGCCGATGTGGAAGTCGCTGACGGTGGCGTAGCTGTCGGAGAGGCCGGGGATGTTCGCCCACAGCAGGGCGGCGATCGCGGCCACCAGGAGGAGCACGCCGCCGACGGTCTCGGCGCGCAGGGCGTCGGCCACGAAGCGCCGCTCGGGCAGGGAGAGCCTGCCGAGGAACTTGCGGCCGTGGCGGTCGGTGGGGCTGGGCGCGGCCACGGGGGGACACCTCCGGGTGGTGGGACGGCATGGCGGAACTCGTTGCCGACCAGACTTCCCGGCGCACCCTGTGGACGTGCTTTTTTACGCTTCCCATACTTTACAGGAGCGCGCGAGGGTGAATCCGGCGATCTTCACTTTATGCGCGAAAGGGGCATCCGGCGTGATGTGTCGGATGCCCCTTTCGTGCGGTGTCGCTCAGCGTGCCGCTCAGCGTGCCGCCCGGTGTGCCGCTCAGTCCTCGCTGGAGGCGCTGGGCAGCTTGCTCTGGATCAGGTCCATGACCGAGGAGTCGGCCAGCGTGGTGACGTCACCGACCGCGCGGTCCTCGGCGACATCGCGCAGCAGGCGGCGCATGATCTTGCCCGAGCGGGTCTTCGGCAGCTCCTGCACCGGGACGATCCGCTTCGGCTTGGCGATCGGGCCCAGCGTGGCGCCCACGTGGTTGCGCAGCTCGGCGACCAGGGTGTCGGTCTCGGAGGCGCTGCCGCGCAGGATCACGAAGGCCACGATGGCCTGGCCGGTGGTCTCGTCCTTGGCGCCGACCACGGCCGCCTCGGCGACCGACGGGTGCGAGACCAGCGCCGACTCCACCTCGGTGGTCGAGATGTTGTGGCCGGAGACCAGCATCACGTCGTCCACCCGGCCCAGCAGCCAGATGTCGCCGTCCTCGTCCTTCTTGGCGCCGTCGCCCGCGAAGTACTTGCCCTCGAAGCGGGACCAGTACGTGTCGACGAAGCGCTGGTCGTCGCCCCAGATGGTGCGCAGCATCGAAGGCCACGGCTCGGTGAGGACCAGGTAGCCGCCCCCGCCGTTCGGGACCTCGTGGCCCTCGTCGTCCACGACGGTGGCGCCGATCCCGGGCAGGGCGCGCTGCGCCGAGCCCGGCTTGGCCTCGGTGACGCCGGGCAGCGGCGAGATCATCATGGCGCCGGTCTCGGTCTGCCACCAGGTGTCCACGATCGGGCAGCGGTCGCCGCCGATGTGCTTGCGGTACCAGATCCAGGCCTCGGGGTTGATCGGCTCGCCGACCGAGCCCAGCACGCGCAGGCTCGACAGGTCGAACTTCGCGGGGATGTCGTCGCCCCACTTCATGAACGTGCGGATCGCCGTGGGCGCGGTGTACAGGATGGTGACGCCGTACTTCTGCACGACCTCCCAGAACCGGCCCTGGTGCGGGGTGTCCGGCGTGCCCTCGTACATCACCTGGGTCGCGCCGTTGGCGAGCGGCCCGTAGACGATGTACGAGTGCCCGGTCACCCAGCCGATGTCGGCGGTGCACCAGTAGACGTCGCTCTCCGGCTTGAGGTCGAAGACGGCGTGGTGGGTGTACGCGGCCTGCGTGAGGTATCCGCCGGAGGTGTGCAGGATGCCCTTGGGCTTCCCCGTGGTCCCCGAGGTGTACAGGATGAACAGCGGGTGCTCGGCGTCGAAGGCCTGCGGGGTGTGCTCGGCGGACTGGCGGCCGACGACCTCGTGCCACCAGACGTCGCGGCCCTCGGTGAAGGCGGTGTCCTGGCCGGTGCGCCGCACGACGAGCACGTGCTCGACCTGCGGGCACTTGGCGACGGCCTCGTCGATGGCCGGCTTGAGGGCGCTGGGCTTGCCGCGCCGGTAGCCGCCGTCCGCGGTGATGACCAGCTTGGCGTCGGCGTCCTGGATGCGGGAGGCCACGGCGTCGGCGGAGAAGCCGCCGAAGACCACCGAGTGCGCGGCGCCGACGCGGGCGCACGCGAGCATCGCGACGACGGCCTCGGGGATCATCGGCAGGTAGACCGCGACCCGGTCGCCGGCCTGGACGCCCAGCTCGGTCAGGGCGTTGGCGGCCTTGGAGACCTCGTCCTTGAGCTCGGCGTACGTGATCGCACGGCTGTCGCCGGGCTCGCCCTCGAAGTGGATGGCGACGCGGTCGCCGTTGCCGGCCTCGACGTGGCGGTCCACGCAGTTGTACGCGACGTTCAGCTTGCCGTCCGCGAACCACTTGGCGAAGGGCGGGTTGGTCCAGTCGAGCGTCTCGGTCGGCTCGACGTCCCAGGTCAGGCGGCGGGCCTGCGTGGCCCAGAAGCCCAGCCGGTCCGCCTCGGCCTCGGTGTACGCAGCCCGTGTCACATTGGCGGCGGCGGCCAGATCGGCAGGCGGTGCGAACCGCCGCTCCTCCTTGAGCAGATTGGCCAGGCTTTCATTGCTCACGACATCTCCCTTTCCCAGGGTGTCCGTTGTGTCCCCGGGCATAGCTCATCAGTCGGCGGCCCCGGTGACAAGGGGTAGCCGAAAATTGGTTTAGACCTATAGCACGGCCGGGCCCATGCGCAGAGTGGCGGGGCGCGGCGCCCCCGGGGGGGGGGGGGGGGCTCCGCGGGGGGGCCCACACCCTCGCTGTTTGTGTTGGGCGCCCGCAAGCTCTCGCCGGGGGGGGGCGGGGGGGGGGGTCTG
>NZ_JBHYVA010000076.1:6705-19242 GCF_042750055.1 Streptomyces sp. NPDC059456 | reverse complement strand
TGCGAAGCCGCCGGTCGATGCCGTGAAGCCTCCGGCGGAGGCCGTGAAGCCCCCGGCTGACGCCGTGAAGCCGCCGGTGGAGGCCGTGAAGCCTCCCGTGCACGTTGCCAAGCCTCCGGCGGAAGCGGTGAAGCCGCCGGTTGAGGCTGCGAAGCCGCCGGCGGAGGCCGTGAAGCCGCCGGTCGAGGCCGTGAAGCCGGTTGAAGCGGCGCAGCCGGTCGTGCCGCCGGCCGAGGCGAAGCCCGTCACGCTTCCGGCCGCCGTTCCGGCCGTGGCGCCCCGGGCGGTGAACCGGGCCCGCCTGGACGCCGTGACCGCCGCCGTCGACCACCTCAAGGCCTCCGTCGACGAAGTCGCCAAGGCGGCCGGCCCCTGCGCTTGCACGACCGACGCCAAGGCCCTGGCCACGAACGTCGTGGCCGACCTCGGGACCACCGTGGTCGCCCTCTTCACCGGCCTCGGACTGCCCGGCACGTCCGCCGCCGCTCCCGCGGACCCGGCCGTCTAGCGCCCCGGCGCCGACTCCCCGCCGCCCCCGGCGCCGCTCCGGTGCCGGGGGCGGACGGGCGTCCCCGTACGAGCCCTCCGTACGACCCCTGCGTGCGACCGCGCGACCTCGCGGACACCCTTGACGCGCCCCGCCGCCCGATGGACGCTCCCGGCTCTCGCACCAGAACGGTTGCAGCTGGGGGGCCGCCATGCCGGAGCAGTCAGAGTCAGAGCCAGGGTCAGAGTCAGCGTCGGAATCCGAACCCGTCCGGACGGCGGGGGAGCTGCGCGCACGGCTCGTAGCGCACGGAGCGCGCTGGTCCGTCATCGAGCACCTCGCCGACGAGGAGCCGGTGCCCCGGCCCCCGCTCGGCCTGGAACCCGGGGCGAACCTCACGCCCGCCGAGGAGGCGGGCTCCGTCGATCTGCGGGGGCTGATCGGGCACGAGAGCGGCAATCCGCACCTCACCCGCCGCCGGGCCGCCCACGGGCTGCTGCCCGGCGTGCAAGGGGCGGCCGGCGCCGCCCGTCCCGCCGCCGTCGACTGGCGCGGCCGCTGGGGCTGGCCGTGGATCACCAAGGTCAAGGACCAGAACCCGTGCGGTTCCTGCTGGGCCTTCGGCGCTGCCGGCCTCGTCGAGTCGATGGCCCGCATCGAGCACGACGTCTGGGCGGAGCGCTCCGAGGGGGACGTCCACGACGGTCTGAAGTTCACCTGCGGCCAGGGCTCCAACCCCGAGACCGCCCTCGACTGGGTCAAGGCCAACGGCGGGCTGGCCGATCCGGACTGCTGGCCCTACTCGCCGCCCCCGGCCGGCGTGCCCGCCGACCGCCGCGACGCCTGGCGCGCCGAGTACACGCCCAGCTGGGACCGGTCCGGCCGGACCGTCCGGATCACCGACTACGTCCGCCTCGGCGACGTGGAGCAGCAGAAGGTCTGGCTCGACACCGTCGGCCCGCTGACCGCCTGCTTCGACGTGTACGACGATTTCTTCGGGCTGGGTTCCGGTGTCTACCACCGCACCAGCGACCGCCTTGCGGGCGGCCACTGCGTACTGGTCGTGGGCTACGACGACGCCGCGGGCTGCTGGCTGTTCAAGAACTCGTGGGGGACGGGCTACCACGTCGGCGGCTACGGGCGGATCGCCTACGGCGAGGTCAGGATCGACCACTGGGCCAAGTGCGGGCTGCGCGGCACCAACATCGACCCGTGGAGCAAGCGCCGTCTGCACGCGGGCAACGTCTACGAGAGCGGCAACGGCCGGGCCCACCGCAACTTCGAGATGCTCGCCACCGCCGGCGGCGGCCGCCTCCAGCACTGGTGGCGCGAGGGCGACGCCCCCTTCCCCTGGGCCCGTGCCCGGGCCTACGCGAACGACGCCTCGGGGCAGCCCGCCTTCACTGGGACCACGTACAACCGGAACATGGAGTCCCTGCACGTGACCACTGGGGGCCGGCTGCGCCACTGGTACTACGAGCAGTCCGCCGGCGTCTGGCGCGACGGCGGCGCCTTCGGGCCGGGCGACGCGGCGATCGGCTCGACCCCGGCGTTCATCCAGAGCGACTACGGCAAACCGGGCAACTTCGAGGTGGTCGTCCGCACCGCCGACGGGCGCCTGAACCACTGGTGGCGGATCAACGGCGCCCCCTGGACCTGGAACGACGGCGGCCGCTTCGCCTCGGGCATCGCCCACTTCGGGCCCGCCCTCGTGCAGACCCGCAGCCGCCACCTCGACGTCGTCGCCACCCGTACGGACGGCCGGATGCAGCTGTGGTGGCGCGACGACCCGAACGGGTTCGTCTGGCGTCCCGGGGAGGTCTTCGGCAGCGCGATCACCTCCGCGCCGTGCCTGATCGAGGCGCAGTACGGGGCGCTGGACGAGGACACCGCCGGGAACTACGAGCTCTGCGCGGTCGGCGACGGCGGCCGCGTCGAGCACTGGTGGCGGGGCAACGCCTCCGGCTCCGCCTGGACGCGCAGCGCCGTCTTCGGCCACGACGCGCTCGCCGTCACCGGGATGCTCCAGGGCAGTTTCGGGTTCAACCTGGAGGTCATCGTCCTGCGCACGGACCGCCGGCTCCAGCACTACTGGCGGGACCCGGCGGGCTGGCACGAGGGGCCGGTGATCGGCCCCGTCTGAGCGGGAGGTCGGCGGGGTGGAGGTACGCAGGGTCGCCCTCGGCGCCGGTGAGTCGTACGAGCTGCGGCTGACCGGGCGCGGAGCGCGCGGGTACGTGTGGACCTGGCAGGTCAGCGGGGACGCGGACGCGGTCTCGGTGGACGAGGCCCCGCCGCCGCCCGTGCAGGTCCTGCCGGGGGCGCCGCTGGAGCGGACGTACGTCGTCCACGGCCGCTGCCCGGGCGGGCGGGCCCGGATCCGCTTCGCGCAGATCCGCCCGCCCTACCCGCAGGAGGCTCCGTACGACGAGTTCGTCCTGGAGGTGGAGGTCACGGCTGCGGCCGGGGGCGCGGCGCCCGCGCGCTGAGCACCCGGTGCTGTACGGCTTCCAGCGGGCCCCGCTCGAAGCGGCGCAGCCACAGCCGGGACGCGGTCAGCAGGGCGAGGCTCACCGCCGCCCACAGGCCCATCACCCACCAGGGGCCGCTGCCGCCCAGCCGGTCGGCGAGGCCCAGGCCGATGCCGTAGCACAGCAGCATGCAGAGCAGGTTCTGGCCGACGTAGCAGGACAGGGCGGTGCGTCCGACCGAGCCGAGGGCGCCGGCCCCGGGCACCCGGAACCGGTCCAGGGCGCAGCCGATCAGGCCGATGTACCCGACGGCGATCAGCGGGGCGATGCCGTAGCGGCCCAGGGCGAAGAAGTCGTGGCCGCCGAGCGCGGCGGCGGCGCCGAGCGGCAGCCCGAGGCCGAGGCCCCAGGCGGCCATCGCGACCCGGATGCGGCGCCCGCCGGGGGTCGGGGTGAAGGCGCCGGCGCGGTGCAGCCGGACGCCGAGGAGGAAGAGGAAGACGAGCAGTCCGAAGGAGAAGACGGGCTCGATGCGCAGCGCGAGGGCGTGGTCGAGGCGGAAGCCGATCTGGTCGAGGTAGCCGCCGTGGGCGTACAGCTCGACCGCGGCGGGATCCGGCGCCCTGGGCCCGGAGTCCGGCTTGGCCAGGTCCCCGAGCGTCACGAGGCCGATCAGGGCCAGGTGGAGTGCGCCCGCGGTCCACATGGTGGCCCTGCGCACCCGTTCGGAGCGGGCCAGCAGCCAGGCCACGAGCAGGGCGGTGACGGCGTACCCCATCAGGACGTCCCAGGCGAAGACGAGGACGAAGTGGACGGTCCCCTCCAGGAGGAGGAACGCGGCCCGGCGCGGATAGCGGCCCGGCCACGGTGCGCCGCGGCGGGCGGCGGAGTCGTACTGGATGGCCAGGCCCACCCCGAACAGGACGGTCAGCAGGGACAGGAACTTCCCGTCGGCGAGGAACCGGAACAGGGCCTCGGCGATGTGTGCGGCGGACGGGTCGGAGAGCGGATCGGGTGCGCCCAGGCCGCCCTGGAGCACGGCCCGTTCGGACCCGGGCGAGGCGAAGATCCACACGTTCGTCATGAGCGTGCCGAGGATGGCGGCACCGCGCAGGACGTCGAGGAGCGGGAGCCGGGTCGTGGTCGTTCCGGGGGCGGCGAGGGTGGTGTGGGCCATGGGTCCAGCGTCCCGGCGCGCGGTGGCCCGGACGTCCTGCGGGTGGACGAAGCCCGGGTACATCCTTCGGTGCAGCGGCCCGCTCGTCCCGTCCACATCGCGGACGGGGGGACCGGTGCACCGCTCATGTATCTATCCTGTGCGCATGCCGCCAGCCGCGCCCCCCGCCCCGACCGCCACGGGCTCCGCCCCGACCGCCGCCGAACGCGTGTACCGGCACGTCAAGCAGGCCGTCCTGGTGGACCGCCGCTACGAAGGCGGCACCCTCCTCACCGAAGGCGAACTCGCCGACGCCGTCGGGGTGTCCCGTACGCCGGTCCGTGAGGCGCTGCTGCGGCTGGAGACCGAGGGGCTGCTGAAGCTGTACCCGAAGAAGGGCGCGCTGGTGCTGCCGGTCTCCGCGCAGGAGATCGCCGACGTCATCGAAACCCGCCTGCTGGTGGAGGAGTTCACCGTGCGCAGGGCCGTGCCGGCGCCGCCCGGTCTGCTGGAGCGGCTCGCCGCCCTGGTCGAGGAGCAGCGCCGGCACGCCGCCTCGGGGGACCTGCCCGCGCTGATGGCCGCCGACCGGGGCTTCCACGCCGAGATCGTGCGCAGCGCCGGCAACCAGATCCTGAGCCGGCTCTACGACCAGCTCCGCGACCGCCAGCTGCGGATGGGCGTGGCCCTGCTGCACGCGCATCCCGAGCGGGTCGAGCGGACGCTGGCCGAGCACACCGAGATCCTGGACGCGCTGCGCGCCGGGGACGCGGAGACCGCGGCCGCCGCCGTACGGGCCCATGTGGGCCGCGTCGAGGCGCTGGTGCGCAGGGCCGGCCGGTGACCGGGCCGGTGAGCGCGCCGACGCCGTTCCGGGACCCCCCGGGCGGCCGGAAGGCGGTGGCCGTCTGGTCCATCGGCGTCGCCGTCTACTTCGTCGCGGTGATCTTCCGTACGAGCCTGGGCGTGGCCGGGCTTGAGGCGGCGGACCGCTTCCACGTGAACGCCTCCGCCCTCTCGGCCTTCTCCCTCCTCCAACTCCTGGTCTACGCGGGCATGCAGGTGCCCGTCGGCCTGATGGTGGACCGGCTCGGCACCAAGCGGGTCCTGACGCTCGGCGCGGTCCTGTTCACGGCCGGCCAGATCGGCTTCGCGCTCTCGCCCACGTACGGGATGGCCCTCGCGGCCCGCGCCCTGCTGGGCTGCGGCGACGCGATGACCTTCATATCCGTACTGCGGCTGGGCACCCGCTGGTTCCCGGCCCGGCGCGGCCCCCTGATGGCGCAGCTGGCCGGCCTGGTCGGCATGGCCGGCAACCTCGTCTCCACGCTGGTGCTGGCCCCCGTCCTGCACGAGATCGGCTGGGTGCCGGCCTTCGCGGGCAGCGCGGTCGCGGGCCTCGTCGTCCTGGTCCCCCTCACGCTCTTCCTGCGGGACCACCCGGAGGGGCACGAGCCGCCGCCGGCGCCGCCGGGCGGCGGGGGCTTCGTACGCCGCCAGATCCGCGACTCCTGGCGCGAACCCGGCACCCGCCTGGGCCTGTGGGTGCACTTCACGACCCAGTTCCCGGCGATGGTGTTCCTGCTGCTGTGGGGCATGCCGTTCCTGGTCGAGGACCAGGGGCTGGCACGGACCACCGCCGCGGGCCTGCTGACCCTGGTGGTGGCCTCGAACATGGGCTTCGGCCTCGTCTACGGCCAGCTCATCGGCCGCCGCCAGTCGGCCCGCATCCCGCTGGCCCTGGGCACGGTCGCCGTCACGGCGCTGCTGTGGGCCTCGGTCCTCGCGTACCCGGGCGCGCACGCCCCGATGTGGCTCCTCGTCACCCTGTGCACCGTCCTGGGCACGTGCGGACCCGCCTCGATGATCGGCTTCGACTTCGCCCGCCCCGCGAACCCCGCGGAACGCCAGGGCACCGCCTCGGGCATCACCAACATGGGCGGCTTCCTCGCGTCGATGACGACCCTGCTGGCGGTGGGGCTCCTCCTGGACGCCACCGGCGACGACTACCGGATCGCCTTCTCTTCGGTCTTCGTGGTGGAACTCCTCGGCCTGACCCAGATCCTGCGCCTGCGCCCCCAGGCCCTGACCCGCGAACGCACCCGCCTGGCCGCCGCCCCCGCCGCGTCCGGATCCCCGTCCGAATCCCCGAGGCCGGCGCCCGCATAGCCCGCAGGGGCCGGGCCAGTCCCTACGGGGTCACGGAGAAGTTCGCCAGGATGGCGTCCGCCAGCTCCGCATCGCCCTCGATCTTCACCCGGTCCGCCACCGCGCCCGGACGGACCCGCCCCGCCGCGAGCCGGACGTACGTCTCCCAGTCCGTCGTCAGCGTCACGGCCGGCCCCAGCGAGGGCGCCTTGTCGACCGTGGCCCGCCCCTCGGCGTCCACGCGCACCGTCCGCATGAACTCCACCGGCCCGTGCACGTCGATGACCACCGCCGAGTTCGCCGGCGCCCCGGCCAGCTTCGCGACCACCTTCGGCAGCCCGGCGAGCAGCAGGTCCCGCGCCACGTACGCCCCCGGCGAGTCCCAGTTCCCCGGCACGCCCAGCGTCGCCCGCAGGTCCTGCTCGTGGATCCACACGTCGAACGCGCGCAGCCGCAGCGCGTGCTCCAGCGTCACCTGGTCGCCCAGCGGCCCGCGCACCATCGTGGCCGGATCCCGCTTCTCGTTGCGCAGCTGACGCGACCGCCGGATGACCGTGTACTCGAGTTCCGAGGTCATCTCCGGCGCGGTGTGGTGCCGCCGGACGTCGACCTGTACCTCCATGTACCGGCTGAATTCGTCCACCACGTGCCGCAGGTCCCGCGCGACGGTGTGGATCGGCCGCGGATCCCCCAGCTGCTCGCATTCGATGCCGATGATGTGTGACACCACGTCACGGACGGACCAGCCCGGGCACGGCGTCGCCCGGTTCCACTCGCCCTCCGCCAAGGGGAGGACCAGCTCGGATATCGCCTCGATGGAGTGCGTCCACGCGTCGGCATAGGGCTGGAGGCTGGGATGCGGCTGGACGGTCAACGGGACCCCTCGCGTGCTGTTCAGTGGCGCGTTTTCTGGAAGCGTGTGGACTGCTTCCAAAACTACGCTGCCGGTGAGCGCCCCGGCAGTGCTTTCGTGTGACGATCGTAGGCCCGAGTTGACGGCTTGAAAGCCAGGACGGTGGTACTGTGCGCGCTTCTCTGATCCAAATCGCCGTGACCGACGGGGAGTCGGTCGCTTCACGCCGTGCCCGGGTGGCCGATCTCGTACGGGAGCAGGCCGGGTCGGACCTCGTCGTCCTGCCCGAACTGTGGACGGTGGGCGCCTTCGCCTACGAACAGTTCGAGACCGAGGCCGAACCCCTGGACGGCCCGACGTACGAGGCGATGTCCAAGGCGGCGAGCGACGCGGGGGTCTGGCTGCACGCCGGCTCGGTCGTGGAGCGCGCCGGCGACGGGTCGCTCTACAACACCGCCCTCGTCCTCTCCCCGACGGGCGAGCTGGCCGCCACGTACCGCAAGATCCACCGCTTCGGCTTCGACCAGGGCGAGGCCGTGCTGATGGCGGCCGGCGACTCCCTGACGACCGTGACCCTGCCGGAGCAGACCCTCGGCATCGCCACCTGCTACGACCTGCGCTTCCCGGAGCTGTTCCGCGGCCTGGTCGACGCCGGGGCCACGACGATGGTCGTCGCCGCGGGCTGGCCGGCCCGCCGCCGGGCCCACTGGACCCTGCTGAACCGGGCCCGGGCCGTCGAGGACCAGTCGTACGTCCTCGCCTGCGGGCTGGCCGGAACGCACGCGGGCGTCGAGCAGGCCGGGCACAGCCTGGTGGTGGATCCGTGGGGCGAGGTGCTGGCCGAGGCGGGCCCCGGCGAGGACGTCCTCACCGTCGACCTGGACCCGGCGAAGGTCGCCGAGACCCGCGAGCAGTTCCCGGCCCTCAAGGACCGCCGCCTGGGCCGCTGAGCCACTACGCCGCGGAGCCCTCGCGCTCCTTCTCCGCCATCCGGATCACGCACACGGCGACGGCGATCAGCAGCGCGGCGTCCGCGTCCTCCCGGAGCACGTCCACCGCGTACGTCTCCCGGATCCGGTACCACTGGCGCGAGACCAGCGCGAGCGGCTCCCCCTCGTACTCGATCTTGAACTCGCGGTCCAGGAGCCGCCCGCTGACGTCCAGCTCCGTGCCCTCGACGAGCGTCACGAGGTGATGGCCGCGCAGCAGGGACAGCCGCTTGCGGCGGACCACCGCGAGCCGTCGCATGTCGCGCTCCAGCGTCATCGCGTCCCGCAGGGCGAACAGCTTCTCCCGCAGCGTGATCAGGATCCGCCCGTCCGGATCCTTCAGCTCCAGCGTGTCCCGGAAGCGCAGCGCCTTGCCGTCGACGAGGAACGCGTGCCTCCCGTCCTCGTCCTCGATCCAGCAGTCGTCCCCGACGGCCAGCAGTTTGTCCCGAACCAGGTATTTCATGCCCGCATCGATGCCCGCGATAGGTTGCCGCCATGCCCCTGCTCTACGTGACCGACCTGGCGTACCCGGCGCGCGGCCGCCGCTACTGCGACGAGGACATCTTCCTCACCTCCCGCCTGCGCGAGCACTTCCCGCTCGCCCTGTGCCACCCGCTGGACGCGGCGGCCATGATGGCGGACTTCGACGCGGTGATCGTCCGCAACAGCGGACCGGTCCTGCACTACCAGGAGGCGTACGACGCCTTCCGCGCCTCCGCCCTCGCCGCCGGCACCCGGGTCTACAACCCGCTCACCGGCCGCGGCGACATGGCCGGCAAGCAGTACCTCCTCGACCTCACGGCCGCCGGCCACCCGGTGATCCCCACGATCGACGACCCCGCCGACCTCGCCAAGCTCCCGTCGGTGCCCTCGTACGCCGTCAAGCCCAAGCAGGGCGCCGACTCCATAGGCCTCACCTTCACCCCGCACCCGGCCGGCCCGGCGGGGGAGAACCTCATCCAGCCGCGCATCGACTTCACGTACGAGGTGTCCTTCTACTTCGTCGACGACGACTTCCAGTACGCCCTGCACGCCCCCGACCCGGCCCGCCGCTGGGAGCTGGTGCCCTACGAGGCCACCTCCGCGGACCTCGACTTCGCCCGCGGCTTCATCGACTGGAACACCCTGTCGCACGGCATCCAGCGGGTGGACGCCTGCCGCGCCCCCTCCGGCGAACTCCTCCTGGTCGAGCTGGAGGACCTCAACCCGTACCTCTCCCTGGACCTCGTGTCCGAGGCGCAGCGGGAGTCCTTCGTCACCGCTCTCACCGCATCCCTCCACTCCTTCCTCACGCTCTGATGTCAGAGGGGGATGCCAGGCTTCCCCCATGGACAAGCACACGTTCTGGAAGCTGATCGAGACGGCCCGGTCTGAGGCCGATCCCGACCAAGTGGCCTCGTATGCCTCGCAGTTGCTGGCACGCTGCCCCGAGGCCGAGATAGCCGCGGCCCAGCAGGTGCTGTGGGACCTGCTGGCGGAGTCCTACCGCAGCCCCCTGTGGGCCGCGGCCTACGTGATCAACGGCGGCTGCTCGGACGACGGCTTCGACTACTTCCGCGGCTGGCTCCTGACCCAGGGCGAGGAGGCCTTCGCCCGAGCCCTGGCCGACCCCGACTCCCTCGCGGACCACCCCGCGGTCCGCGAGGCGGCGGCGGAGGGCCTGGAACTGTGGGACGAGGAGGCGCTCTCGATCGCCTGGACGGCGTACGAAGCGCGGACGGGCCGGGAACTCCCCTCGGACTCCTTCACGATCAGCTACCCGCCGCTGGACCCGTCCTGGAACTTCGACTTCGACGACACGGCGGAAACCGCCACCCGCCTCCCCCGCCTGAGCGCGCTCTTCGACTAGAGCCCGCTGGTGTCGAGATCGATTCCGAACGGCTCCGGCAGCCGGACCGTCTCGCCGAACGGATGCGGCCCGTCGACCCCGGTGTACCCGAGCCGCGCCGGCCCGGAGAACAGGGTGACGGTCTTGTCGGGCCGGTCGACCAGCAGGTACAGCGGCGCACCGTACTCGGCGTACCGCTGCCGCTTGACGACCCGGTCGGTCTCGGCGTTCGGCTCCGAGGTCACCTCGACGATCAGCAGCGTCTGATCGGGGAGCAGGGAGGAGCCGCCGTCCGCCAGCTCATCCGGGACCACCGCGATATCGGGCACATACCAGTTCGGCGACCCGGGCAGATCGAGGTTTCCCGAGCCCTCGACGCAGCCGAGTTCGTCCACCCGTGCCTCGATCTGCCGCCGTACGAGCTTCGCAGCCCGCTCGTGGTCCCAACTCGGCGTCACGTTGTCGATGACCCCCTCGACGATCTGCGTGCGGTCCCCGACCCAGCGCTGGATGGAGCACTTCAGCGCGTGCTCGGGGTCGATGCCCTCGCTGTAGTCGTGCGCGGTGGTCATGGCGGACGCCTCCTTCGCTGCCTGCAGCCAGAGTCCCACGGTGGCCGCCCGGCCGTCGTCACCCCCACGGGTGGCATATGCCGGGCGGGTGGCGGAGGGCGCTTCGCACGGGCGTGACCCGGCGTTCACGGGCGGATGGCAAGCTTGAAACATGAACGATGCCGCCCCGGCGCCCACCCCCGCGCCCCGCCGTGCCCGTGTCCGTGCCCCCGAGCTGATCGGCAAGGGTGGCTGGCTGAACACGGGTGGGAAGGATCTGACCCTCGCCGACCTGCGGGGACGGATCGCGATCCTCGATTTCTGGACCTTTTGCTGCATCAACTGCCTGCACGTCCTCGACGAGCTGCGCGAGCTGGAGGAGAAGCACCGCGACACCGTCGTGATCATCGGTGTCCACTCGCCGAAGTTCGTCCACGAGGCCGAGCACGCGGCCGTCGTCGATGCCGTCGAGCGGTACGAGGTGCACCACCCCGTGCTCGACGATCCCGAGCTGGCCACCTGGAAGCAGTACGCCGTACGGGCCTGGCCGACGCTCGTCGTGATCGACCCCGAGGGGTACATCGTCGCGCAGCACGCCGGCGAGGGGCATGCGCACGCCATCGCGCGGCTCGTCGAGGAGCTCGAAGCCGAGCACGAGGCCAAGGGGACCCTGCGGCGCGGGGACGGGCCGTACGTGGCTCCCGAACCGGTGGCCACCGACCTGCGGTTCCCCGGGAAGGCGGTCCTGCTGCCGAGCGGGAACCTGCTCGTGTCCGACTCGACGCGCCACCAGCTCGTGGAGCTGGCCGCCGACGGCGAGAGCGTCGTGCGCCGCATCGGCAGCGGGGAGCGCGGGTTCACCGCCGACAGCTTCAGCGAGCCGCAGGGGCTCGCGCTGCTGCCCGACGGGTCCGTGATCGTCGCCGACACCGTCAACCACGCGCTGCGCCGCTTCGACCCCGCGACGGGCGCCGTGGAGACCGTCGCCGGGACCGGCCGGCAGTGGTGGCAGGGGTCCCCGACCTCCGGGCCGGCCCTGGAGGTGGACCTGTCCTCGCCGTGGGACGTCGCCTGGTGGCGGGACAAGGTGTGGATCGCCATGGCGGGCGTGCACCAGCTGTGGACCTGGGACCCGCGGACCGGGACCGTCGCCGTCGCCGCGGGGACGACCAGCGAGGGCCTGCACGACGGGCCCGCCCTCGAGGCCTGGCTCGCCCAGCCCTCCGGGCTCGCGGCCGCCGGGGAGGACCGGCTGTGGATCGCCGACTCGGAGAACAGCGCCCTGCGGTACGTGGAGCCCGACGGCGGGGGCTACGCCGTGCGGACGGCGGTCGGGACCGGCCTGTTCGACTTCGGCCACCGGGACGGTGACGCCGGCCAGGCCCTGCTCCAGCACCCGCTCGGGGTGACCGCCCTGCCGGACGGCTCGGTCGCGGTGTGCGACACGTACAACCACGCCCTGCGCCGCTTCGACCCGGCGACGGACCAGGTCTCCACGCTGGCCACCGACCTGCGGGAGCCCAGCGACGCCGTGCTCGTCGGCGAGGACATCGTGGTCGTGGAGTCCGCCCGGCACCGGCTGACCCGGCTGCGGCTGCCGGAGGAGGCGGTACGGGTCGACGCCGTCGCGCACCGCACCCAGCGGGCCGCCACCGAGGTCGCCCCCGGCACGCTCCGCCTCGACGTGGTGTTCCAGGCGCCGGCCGGCCAGAAGCTGGACACCCGCTACGGTCCCTCGACGCGGCTGCTGGTCTCCTCGACCCCGCCGGAGCTCCTGGTGGCGGGCGAGGGGCCCGGGACGGACCTGTTCCGCGAGCTGGCCCTGAACCCGGAGGTCACCGAGGGCGTCCTGCACGTCTCCGCGATGGCGGCCTCGTGCGACGACGACCCGGCGAACGAGTACCCGGCCTGCCACGTGCACCAGCAGGACTGGGGCGTGCCGGTGACGGTCACGGCCGAGGGCGTCGCCCGGCTGCCGCTCGTCCTCGCCGGGCTCGACGCCTAGGGGGGCCTTGCGGCCCGGGCCCCGCCCCGGGGCACACCCCGACCGG